>CAXSEW010000297.1:0-5806 GCA_964236185.1 uncultured Nakamurella sp.
CGATGACGTCGGCCTGCACCTCCCACTTGCGGCAGACCTCGAGAAACGCGTCCACCTTGTCGGGCGTGACGACGGCGCACATGCGTTCCTGAGATTCGGACGACAGGATCTCCGCGGCGCTCATCTGGTCGGCGCGCAACGGCACGTTGTCCAGCACGATGTGCATGCCGCCGTCGCCGGCGGAGGCGAGTTCCGACGTGGCGCAGGACAATCCGGCGCCGCCGAGGTCCTGGATGCCGACCACCAGGTCACTGGCGAAGACTTCCAGCGTGCACTCGATGAGCACTTTCTCCGCGAACGGATCCCCCACCTGGACGCTCGGCAGCTTGCGCCGGGCGTTGCTGCCGGCCCCGGCGCTGCCGTCACCGGAGAAGGTGTCGGACGCCAGCACGGACACGCCGCCGATGCCGTCCAGGCCCGTGCGCGACCCGTAGAGGATGACCTTGTTGCCGTCGCCGCTGGCATGTGCGGTGTACATGTCGGCGGCGCGCAGCACCCCGATGCAGCCGGCGTTGACCAGCGGGTTACCCGCGTAGGACTCGTCGAAGACGACTTCCCCGCCGATGTTGGGCAGCCCCAACGAGTTTCCGTAGCCGCCGACGCCGGAGACGATGCCCGGCACCACCCGCTGGGAGTCCGGGGCGTCGGCCGGGCCGAACCGCAACTGGTCCATCACGGCGACCGGGCGGGCCCCCATCGCCAGGATGTCGCGGACGATGCCGCCGACTCCGGTCGCCGCACCCTGATACGGCTCGACGAAGGACGGATGGTTGTGCGACTCGACCTTGAAGGTGACCGCCCACCCCTCGCCGATGTCCACGACGCCGGCGTTCTCACCGATGCCGGCCAACATCTTCGAGCGCATCTCCGGCGTGGTGGTCTCACCGAAATAGGCCAGGTGCACCTTGGAGGACTTGTAGGAGCAGTGCTCGGACCACATCACCGAGTACATGGCGAGCTCAGCAGCGGTGGGCCGCCGGCCGAGGATCTCCCGGATGCGCAGGTACTCCTCCGTCTTGAGTCTCAGCTCCCGGTAGGGCTGGTCGACATCCGGCGTGCTGCGGGCATTCTCGACGGTGTCGGCGCCTTCGGCCGTGGTTGCTGCGAGCGCGGTCACGAAAGCTTTGCTCCTTCCAGGAAATCCACCACGGACAGGAAGAATCCCATGCCGTCGTCGGTGGGCCCGGTCAGCGGGTCGATCGCATGCTCTGGGTGCGGCATCAAACCGGCGATGCGGCCGTCGGCCGAGCAGATGCCCGCGATGTCCCGCTGGGCGCCGTTCGGATTGGCCGGCGCGCCGGGTCGCGCGCTGCCGATGTAACGGAACAGCACCCGGCCCTCGCCCTCGAGCTCGTCCAGCACCTCGGTCGAAGCCACGTAACGACCCTCGGCGTTCTTCAGCGGGATGAGGATCTCGGCGCCGGTCTCGAACCGCGACGTCCAGGCCGACGTGGTGTTTTCCGCCCGGAGCCACTGGTCCCGGCAGATGAACTTGAGTCCGGCGTTGCGGAGCAGCGCACCCGGCAGTAGCCCGGCCTCGCACAGCACCTGGAAGCCGTTGCAGATACCCAGCACCGGCAGCCCCTGCCGGGCGGCGTCGATGACCGACCGCATGATCGGCGCCTGCGCGGCGATGGCGCCGGCCCGAAGGTAGTCGCCGTAGGAGAAGCCCCCGGGCACGACGACCGCATCGACGCCGCGGAGGTCGGAGTCGGCGTGCCACAGGGCAACCGGCTCGACGTCGGCGTAGCGAACGGCGCGGGCCGCGTCCACGTCGTCCAGGGTGCCAGGGAAGGTGATGACGCCGATGCGGGCGGTCACTTGTTGTCCTGCGGAGCGGCGTCCAGCCGGGTGACCGTCCAGTTCTCGATCACCGAGTTGGCCAGCAGATGCGCCGCGATCTCCTCGAGATCGTCGTCGCTGACGCTGTCGTCGACCTCGAGATCGAAATGCCTGCCCTGCCGGACGGAGCTGACGCCGGGGTGACCGGTCCTGGTCAACGCGGCGAGGATGGCCTTGCCCTGCGGATCGAGAATATCGGACTTGATGACGACATCGACAGCCACGCGGGCCACGGCGGTGGTCCCTTCTTCAGGTTGGACAACGCAGCCAGTTTATCGGCTGGTGGTGCGTGGTCCGCACCCTCCGCTTTCAACCCTCCCCGCCGCGCCCGCTGACGGATGATCACAGTTTGGGGCCGTTTCGGGTCGCGTCGCGCCCCAAAAGGGCCCGAGGCGGTGATCATCGGAGGCCGCTTGGGTTCCTCAGCCGCCTCGCCCTCCATCAACCGCACCGCACGCGGCTGCACCGGAACCTCCGCGTTCACCGCGGCCCGCCGACGGATGATCAGAGTTTCGGGCCCTTTTAGGGCGCGCCGCGCCCAAGAAAGGCCCAAGGCAGTGATCATCCGGGCTCGGTGTGGACAAAGCGGGCGGCAGCGAGCGGACGTAGGCCAGTCTGACGGGCGTGGCCACCCTTCCGGAGAGCGCACAAGCGCTGCTCGCGCGGCAGGACGGCGTCATCGACCGGCAGCAGGCCGTCGTCCAAGGCTTGTCACCGTCGCAGATCAAGACCCGGCTGCACCGCGGCGACTGGGTGCGGCTGCACCCGGGGGTGTTCCACTCGTGCGAGCACGAGCTGACCACTGCGGCGCGGATCAGAGCGGCGGTGCTCTGGGCCGGTCCGCACGGCTATCTGAGCGGAGCGGCGGCCGCATGGTGGTGGCGGCTGACCGATGTGGAGCCGACGACGATCCGGGTCATCACGCCGCGCTCCTCCCACCGACGCAGTCGTCCCGGCATCACGGTGATCCGCCGCGAGCTCCCGCACCAGGACCGCACGCACGCATTTGCACTCCCGATCACCGGGCGCCCACTGACGGCTCTGTACGGCGCGGTGGAACTGGGCAAGGCCGGGCCGGCGATGCTCGACCGAGCCCTGCAGCGCTCGGTGACCTTCGCGGCCGTCCGTTCGGCGCACTATCGCAACATCGGTTGCCACGGGTCGCGAGCAGCCGGACAACTGCTCCAGATCGCCGCCGACGGCTCGGCCGCGGTGAGCGAACGCATGCTGATCGCGGCACTGAAGTCTGCGGATATTCGGGGCTGGCGGGTGAACCGCCCGTTGCAGCTCACGGCCTCGACCGTCGTTCCCGACCTCACGTTCGTGGTCGAACGCCTGATCGTCGAAGTTGACGGCTGGGCCTGGCATTCGACACCGGACCGCTTCGTGCGGGACCGGCAGCGGCAGAACGAGCTGATCCAGGCAGGTTGGCAGGTGCTGCGCTTCACCTGGTTCGACTTGACCGAGCGAATGGTCGCCGTGCTCGACCAGATCCGCACCATGCTGCGGCGTTGATCGGCCGAGGCGCCCCGATCTGAACGCGGCGGTCCACTTCACGCGGAGCGTCCGTCGACGACCACACAATTCGCCCATGACGATCAGCCGCCGCGCCCTGCTCACCGGCGGTGCCGGTTCACTGGTACTGCTGGCGGCGGGCGGCGTCGGTCTGGTCGAAGCGGACGTCCTGCCCGGCCGGGCCCGGCTGGACGCTGCGCTGGGCTGGGACGGCGGGGCCGGCGTGGTGCCGAGCATCGCACCCGGTCCCACCGAGTCGGGCAGCTTCCGATCGACGGCCCGGACGACGACGGTCGGCTATTCGATCCTCCGGCCGCCCGGCCAGACCGGAACGTTGCCGATGGCCGTCGTCCTGCACGGCAAGGACGCCGACCACACCAGCGCCGTCACCGACCTGCACTACGACCGCTTCCTGGCCGCCGCGGTGGCGGCCGGAACTCCACCGTTCGCGCTGGTCACCGTCGATGGCGGCAACACCGTCTACTGGCACCGCCGCCTCAGCGGTGACGACCCGGCGACGATGATCACCGACGAGCTGCTGCCGATCGTCGCGGCGCAGGGCTTGCGTACCGACCGGATCGCCCTGACCGGATGGTCGATGGGCGGCTACGGCGCACTGCTGATCGGTGGGCAACTGGGCGCGGCGAAGGTTACCGCGGTGGCCGCGCTTTCACCGGCGATCTTCGCCGACTTCGCGGCGTCGTCGGCCGGGTCCTACGACACCGAAGCCGACTTCGTCGCGAACGACCCGCGCCGATACGCCGCTCGGCTGGCCTCGACCGCCGTCCGGATCGACTGCGGCACCGACGATCCATTCGCCGATCAGGCGGAACAGATGCGCTCGGCGCTGTCGCCAGCGCCGGCAGGTGGGATGTCGCGAGGAGCGCACACCGGCCGCTACATGACCAGGATGCTGCCCGGCCAGCTCGACTTCCTCGGCCGCCACCTGCAGAGCTGATCGATCCGCGAGGCTGCACTTTGCGCCGCACCGCGGTTACCCGCACCAGCCTGGTTGATCAGCGTCCGTGGCCCCTGGTGGGCGCGCCGCGCCCAAGAAGGGCACGAAACAGTGATCATCCGGGCGCCGGCAGGGCACCAAAGCGCCGCGCATCATTCCGGCATCGCGGATCATTCAGGCACCGGGCGCCTACTGTTCGGCGATGCGCATGGTCATCGCCGGCGGGTCCGGCTTCCTCGGACGACACCTGGCCCGCCGATCAGCGGACGCAGGCCACGAGGTGGTCATCCTGACCCGTCGGATCAACGCGGAGCTGCCGTTCCAGCAGGTGGTGTGGGACGCGCGGACGGTCGGGGCGTGGGCCGAGTCGCTGGCGGGGCCGGGACCGGTCGCGGTGGTGAACCTTGCCGGCAAGCTGGTCGACTGCCGCCCGACTCCTGACAACGTCGCCCTGCTGACCCGTTCGCGGGTGGACGCGACCCGCGCGCTGGTGCTCGCCTCGCAACAGCTCGACCGACCGGTCGACCGGTGGCTGCAGTCGAGCACAACGGCGATCTACTCCGACGCCGGCGACGCCCGGCTGGACGAGTCGTCGCCGCTGCCCGACCCTGGGCTGCCGCAGATGACGGGCGTCGCCCGCGCCTGGGAGGACGCATTCAACGGCGCCAACACCCGCGCGCACACCGTGCTCCGTACGTCGATCGTGCTGGCCACCGGCTGTCCGGCCTGGGATCGACTGGCTCTGCTCGCCCGTTGGGGAGCCGGCGGCACCGTCGGCTCCGGTCAGCAGTGGTTCAGCTGGGTCCACCTCGACGACTGGCTCCGCATCGCCGACGCGGCTCTCGGCAAAACCTCGAGGTGTCGCTGCCGGACGGCGTGGTGATCGCAGCCTGCCCCCGGCCGGTGCGGAACCGGGAGCTGATGGCGGTGCTGCGCCACTATTTTCACCGACCGGGCCTATCCACCCCGGCTGCGCTGGTGCGACTCGGGGCGTGGGCGCTCCGCACCGATCCTGCGCTGGCCCTGACCGGGCGGCACACCACCTCGGGCGTGCTGGACCGGGCGGGCTTCCACTTCCGGCACCCGGATCTCGCCGCGACGATCAGCGAGCTTCGCCGGGCCGGCTGATCACTGTTTCAGGCCAGTGATGGGCGGGCCGCGCCCCGGAAGGGCCGGGGACGGTGATCACCCAGTCAGCGACGCCGCGACCAAGTCCAGCCATTCGGTCGGGTTGGCAGGCCTGAGCCGCAGTTCAGCCGCACTACCCCAGCCAGTCGTCGAATGACCGTCCGGAGACGGTCTCGTAGGCCTGCAGGTAGCGGGCGCGGGTGGCGGCGACGACGTCGTCCGGCAGCGCCGGCGGCGGACCATCGGATCCCCGATCCCAACCGGAGTCAGCGGATGTCAGCCAGTCCCGGACGTACTGCTTGTCATACGACGGCTGAACGCGCCCCGCCTGGTAGCCCTCGGCCGGCCAGAACCGGGAGGAGT
>CAXSEW010000298.1:0-5782 GCA_964236185.1 uncultured Nakamurella sp.
AGGAAAACCGTCGACGGGTACATGTTCGGTAGCTTCCGCCATCGAGCAGCCGAGGCGGTGTGAATCTAATGCCATCTCTGACGCCAGCGCGGCGAACAGCGTCGATGCGATCGACCTGCCGAAGCTTAGCCGCACCTCGGGTCTGGTAACCGGCCACCGGAGATGTCGGGTCCGCGCGCCGTAGCCCTGGGTCGCGGACGGTCCGAGGCGCCGAGCAGAGCACCCGTCAGGATGGAGGGCATTCCAGCGGCGCCCGCGACGATGCCTGCCGGCGCGGTTGCCCGGGGCGACGTGCCGTCATCCGTGGTTCGGTGCAGTGGCCCGTCCTGCCGTCCGCTGAACTGGAACCTCAGACGTCGGTCGAAGCGAGCCCGGTGTGGGGAATGGCCGCCAAGGGGATTGATCGGGGGCGCCCTCACGGTCACCCCGCCCGAGCACCCTCCGGTCAGGGTCCTCGCCCGCCTCCGCATCCGCCAGCCCGTGAGCTTGCCAGCCAACAGCCCACCAGGTCCGAGAGCTTCCAGCTCTGAGGGTCGATGGTGGGCGCAACAGGCGGCTGACCTCGTGCACTACTCCGAACGGGTCAACAATAGATTGCGCTGTAGTTCGATTACTTTCGCTACCGAGATCAGGGTGAATACCCGCCTTTCGACGCAACAGCGATGCCGCCGGTACGCCCGATCGGAGTAATATCAGAAGTGACAGATCCGTCGACTGTCCGATCCACGGCGGGGCAACTCGAATTCAGCGCAACTAGTTCATCGCAGGTTCATTTCCGTTGCACGTGGAGACTTCAAGTCTGTGCCAGTGTGATCGTCGGTACGTAGCTGAGCATGAGGTTTCAGGAGCGCAGTTCGAGTGAATTCACTGACCGCCGAGACAGACCACCTAACCGACCAGAATCCCGAACCCGACCGGCGACGCAGGACGTCACCGATGCTCAGCAGGCCCGACAGGGTGTTCAACGCAGCCCTGTGGACGGGCGGTGTCATCGTCCTCGTACTGATGGCGGCCGTCGGAGTCTTCCTGTTGGTGCGGTCCTTCGATGCGCTGAAAGATGCGGGATTCTCCTTCCTCACGGTGTCCGCGTGGGAACCCGGTGCACACCACTTCGGGATAGCGGCTGTCATCGTCGGAACGGTTCTGATCGCCCTCGTGGCAGTGGTCGTTTCGGTGCCGATGGCGCTGGCCACCGCCCTGTGCATCAGTCAAATCGCGCCGGCGCGCGTGAAGCAGACTCTCGTCACTGCCATTGATCTGATGGCGGCGATACCGTCGGTCGTCTACGGATTGTGGGGGGCGTTCTACCTCCAGGGCCACATACTGTCTGTCTCCAAATGGTTGTCGACATGGTTCGGCTGGATACCCGTCTTCCGGGTGAACGGCGCCGATCCGACCAACCCGCTGGCGACCACGAGCGTGTACACCTCGTCCGAATTCATCGCGGGGGTTGTCGTGGCCATGATGGTCATGCCGATCCAATGCGCCGTCATGCGTGAGACGTTCGATCAGACGCCGCTGGGCGAGCGGGAAGGTGCGTACGCGCTGGGGGCCACCCGCTGGGGCATGATCACCATGGTGGTGCTGCCGTTCGGTCGCGCCGGAATCGTCGGTGGGACCATGTTGGGTCTGGGACGTGCTCTTGGTGAAACCGTTGCCGTGTACATGATCATCTCGCCGGTCTTCACCATCAATTTCCACATCCTGCAGAACGGCACCAATTCCGTGTCGAGTTTGATCGCCAACAAGTTCAGCGAGTCATCTGATTTCAGCCTGTCGGCGCTGATGGCAGCTGGCCTGGCCCTTTTCGCGCTGACCCTGGTCGTCAACTTCGGTGCGTCGGCCATCATCAGCCGCAGCCGGTCGGGTGCGGTCAGCCAATGACACTGACCCGGTCCAGCGAAACCTCCCGGCCACCATCAGCCGAAGGGGCCCAAGTCCAGCCGGCCACTTCGAATGGCCGACACGGTGGCAGGAGGTACGAGCGACGGACCAGCACGACGATCGCGAGTGATCCCGCTGGACCTGCGGCGAGGATCATCTCCCGTTACTCCTTCGACACCTGGGCGCCGGTGTTCGGAGCTGCGGCTGCCGCCCTGGCCCTGACGTTCGTCCTGTTCAACTGGCTGACGCCGATGACCGGTCAGCTGGGTTTCGTCATCGTTGCGTTCATGCTCTTCGTAGCGCTCTATGCGGGGCTGGTCTCGGTGACCGAGAGCCCGATCGCAGTGCGGGATCGGGTGGCGACCGTTCTGCTGACAGCCCTGTCGTCCATAGGCTTCGGCGCCTTGATCCTGGTCATCGGTTACACCGTCGTCAGAGGTTTCAGCGCCCTTCACCACTGGAATTTCTACACGCAGGACATGACCAATGCCGGACCCCTCGATCCCCTGTCGGTCGGCGGCATCAAACATGCGTTGGTCGGCACTGCATGGATGATGGGTATAGGAATGGCGATGGCGGTACCCCTCGGGCTGACGGCCGCGCTGTTCCTGTCCGAATGCCGCGGTCCCGTGGTGTGGTTGGTGAGAACCACAGTCAATGCCATGACGGCACTGCCGGACATCATCGCCGGCCTGTTCATCTATATCGTCTGGATTCTGTTGACCCGCCACGAACATTCAGCGTTCGCGGCCGCGCTGGCCCTGACGATCATGATGACGCCGGTGATCATCCGCACATCAGATGTCGTGCTGCGCATGGTGTCGGGGAGCCTGCGCGAGGCCAGCCTGGCTCTTGGTGCATCCCGGTGGCGAACGGTCTGGTTCGGGGTCCTGCCGACTGCCCGGTCCGGCCTGGCCACCGCCGTCATACTCGGTGCAGCTCGTGGTATCGGCGAAACCGCCCCGGTGCTGCTGACTTCGGGTTCGAGTTCGTTCACCAACCTGAATCCGCTGTCGGGGCCGAATACTTCTCTTCCCCTGGTTGCCTTCGAGTTCACGCGTTCCCCGATACCGACCATGATCTCCCGCGGATTCGGGGCCGCAGCATTCCTCATGGTCGTCGTCGTCATCCTGTTCCTTCTCGGGCGCACGCTGGGGGGCCGGTCACCCGGCGAGCAGACACGCCGGCAGGTAAGAAAGGACCGCAGGTCCAGCTCACGCGATTCGGCTCGATTTGCCGAATATTCCCGTCGTGCGGGACTTCCGGTACCTCCGATCCTGGATCTCGAATCACCACCCGGCGGAGACCCCGATGCCGCGCCGAAACATTCCAAGCATGTCTGAGCGGGCCACCTGCCGGGCCGTTGTCGACCCGGGTAGGTCGCTCCGGGCCTGGTCAGAGAATCAAGAGGGATTGCTGTGAACGTTGCTCGCACCGGCCGATGGATTCGGCGTCGCCGTCGGGTGATGACGCTGCTGGCCGCGCTCGCGCTCGCCGGCGCCGTGCCGCTGACGCTGGCGCCGGTTGTCCTGGCTGCAGTCCCGATCTCCGGGGCCGGTTCCACCTGGGCGCAGACGGCGGTCGACCAGTGGCGACGCGATGTCGTCAACCAGGGCCTCCAGGTCAACTACTCCGGTACGGGCTCGTCCGACGGCCGTCGGCAATTCCTCAACGGCACCACTGACTTCGCCGTGTCTGACATCCCGTTCCAGTTCCACCCGGAGGACAACTCGGAACCGGAGACGCCGGTCGCCGGCACTTATGCCTACATGCCGGTGACCGCCGGCGGAACCGTCTTCATGTACAACCTCACCATCAACGGCCAGCGGGTCACCAATCTCCGGCTGTCCGGCGAGAACGTATCGAAGATCTTCACCGGGGTGATCACGCAGTGGAACGACCCGTTGATCGCTGCTGACAACCCCGGTCTCACCCTGCCGGCCCGCCGGGTCGTCCCGGTGGTGCGATCGGACGGTTCGGGCTCCTCTGCCCAGTTCACCTTGTGGATGATCAATCAGTTTCCGCAGCTGTGGACCAACTACTGTGCCAAGGTGGGGCGGCAGAATGCCTGCGGATTCACGTCCTTCTACCCGAGCTCGACAGGAATGGTCTCCCAATCGGGCGATCTGGGCGTCTCGGGCTACATCGCACAGACGTATGGGGAGGGTGCCATCGGCTACGTCAACTACTCCTATGCTCTGAATACCGGTTTCCCGGTGGCCAAGATGTTGAACCGGGCCGGCTACTACACGGAACCGACGGCGAGCAATGTGGCGGTGTCGCTCAGCGGAGCCAAGATCAACATGAACGACAAGGATCCGGCGGTCTACCTCACCCAAGACTTGACGGACGTCTACAACAATCGCGATCCGCGTACCTACGAGCTGTCCAGCTACAGTTATTTCATCCTTCCGACAAAGGTGCAGGGGCAATTCACCACCGCCAAAGGTGAGACCTTGGGCGAATTCGCCTACTACTTCATGTGTCAAGGCCAGCAGAAGGCCGAGCAGATGGGGTACTCGCCGCTGCCCATCAATCTGGTCAATGCCGGTTTTGATCAGATCCGCAAGATCCCGGGCGTCGACGCCCAGTCGATCACGGCGGCTCAATGCAACAACCCCACCTTTTCCTCCGATGGTCACAACAAGCTGATCGACACTGCACCGATGCCTGATCCGAAAGACAAGCAGGGGTATGCGGGTGGGCAGAACTCTGCCGGTTCCGGTGGCGACAAGGCCGACACTCCGGTGAAACCGGCGGCGGCGCAGACCCAGCCGCAGCAGCAGCAGACCCAGCAGCAGCAGCAGACCCAGCCGCAGCAACAGCAGACCCAGCAGCAGACCCAGCAGCAGCAGACCCAGCAGCAGACGGAGCAGCAGCAGCAGACCCAGCAGCAGACGCAGCAGCAGCAAACTCAGGCAGGGCAGGGCGCGGGGCAGCAGGCACAGCAGCAGTCGGGGCCATCACGGGCGCCGCAAGGCCAGCGGAACGGGGCCTTGCCGACCACGGTGCAGGTGAGCCGGATCAGCGGTGCGACAACGGGTCCGACCGGCCAGCGGACCTCGTCGGGACCGACCGGGCAGTCGCCCGCCGCCGGCCGAGTCACCCGCCAGACCACGTCCGGGACCAAGGCTCCGCGGGCATCCACCGCGGCCGTCGCTCCGACGCAGTCGGTGGTATCGGCGGGTGTGTCGGGCACCGCTTCGGAAGCGGCCTGCGACCCGGACACGGGTCAATGCGTGTCGCTGGTCGCCGGCGGATCGGTCGCCGGCGGCCAGGCAGGTGGTGCCGATCAGGCAGGGGTTGTGCTGGCGGCGTCCTCCATCCCGGTCACGGCCCGGTCGGGCTGGGGCTCGGCGCAGACGCTCATGATCGTGGCCGGAGTCTGCGTGCTACTCCTGTTCGTTGTTCCACCGCTGGTGGCACGACGGCTCGACCGCACCGATCCCAGTCGCTTTCGTTCCTGATGGCTTTGCGGTCTATTCACCCGAAACATGTTTCCTTGCAACATCTTCTATGCCACGGTGGCGATGGCGAACACGGGCGCACCGTCCTGACGCCATGGGTTGGAAGACGGCCGGGCGGTTGTGCTCTGTCCAAGAGAGCACAACCACCCGGATCTCCGAACCTACCCCTCGAGACGGAAGACATCCGGCTCGTTCGAGTTCCTCGGGAGGAACGATGCATCACGTAGTACGCAAGTCGCTGATGGCGGTGGTGACGGCCGCGACAGCGACCGCGCTGTTCGCCGGAACTGCCAGCGCGGACCCTGGGATCACCTACCCGGGCAGCGCCTCCTACCCATCGGCCAGCATCAGCGGCATGGGTTCGGACACCACCCAGACGGTCGTCAACGGTCTGGCCAGCAAGGCGGCCACCACGCTCGGGGTGCCGAAGT
>CAXSEW010000299.1:0-5755 GCA_964236185.1 uncultured Nakamurella sp.
GCAAGATCAAAGAAGTCGACATGTACGAGCCGTCGAACGGTCGCTACCTCGGGGGAAACGGTCCGCTGACCTGAACCGGATCACGCCGATCGGGCCTGCGCAGAGGCACTGATGGCTTCAGCGGCGGATGTCGGCCGGGCCGGACGACATGGGCAGGCCCGCCGCGATCCAGGCCTCGACGCCACCGATCATGTCGGTGGACCTGCGCAAGCCCATGCGCCGCAGACTCAGCGCCGCCAGGGTCGAGCTGAAACCTTGGCGGCACGCCACGATCACCTCCAGATCGAACCCGGTCGCCTCGGGAATGCGCCAAGCACCCATCGGGTCGAGCCGCCACTCCAGCACGGTGCGGTCGATCACCAGCGCACCGGGAAGTTCGCCCTGCTCCGCGCGCTGGATCTCCGTCCTGGTGTCGACCAGCACTGCGCCGGCCCGGACCCGATCGGACACCTCGGCGGGAGCCAGCCGGACCGATCCGCAGCGCGCCCGGGCCAGCAGATCGTCCGCACCGGCCGATTCGGGCATCCCGGTCACCGGCCTCGATTGCGCGGATGGTTCCGAGCCTCCCGCTCGTTGCCGCGCTCGTAGTTACCCGTTGCTCGGGCCATGACCGATTGCGGTTCGCCGTTCTCGACCCCGACGAGGAACCGGCGGGCCGCCTCACCGCGCAGGATGGTGACAGGTCGGCGCCAATGGAAGATGTGGACGTCATCGTGCCGGACCACGTACTCGAAGCCCTCTGCGACGGCAGCCATGTGCCCAACGTAGCGGTGGAGTCGACGCCGCACCCCTGCGTTTCACGCCGCAGTCGATCCCTCCGCACCGCACCGGGTCAGCGGTGCCGAGCGCGTGCGGGGAACAGCGGGAGGTGCTGCGGCCGAGGCCGGGGGTTTTGTGCCGCCGGCGCTGGGAATACAGTCCGTACTGCATCGTCGGGAAGGACGTTCTCAGGTGGATCTCGGCAAGACATTCCTGTCCTGGCCTGTCGTACGCCAGTTGACGGGTAGGGACCCACTGGGTCGCGGCCCCGCGGCTCAGTCGGCACACACCCGCGCCATCCAGCCGAGGACGGCCACCGCCGACCGGGTCGTACAGAGCATCTGCCCCTACTGCGCCGTCGGCTGTGGTCAGAAGATCTACGTCAAGGACGAGAAGGTCATCCAGATCGAGGGCGACCCGGACTCGCCGATCTCGCGCGGACGCCTGTGTCCGAAGGGTTCCGCGAGCGAGCAGCTGATCAACTCCCCGCTGCGACAGACCACGATGCTCTACCGCCGCCCGTTCGGAACCGAGTGGGAGAGGATCGACGTCGACAAGGCGACCGACATGGTCGTCGACCGGATACTGGAATCCCGGACCCGCGGCTGGCAGGACGACGACGGGCACGGCAATCCGGTGAACCGCACACTGGGCATTGCGGCCCTCGGTGGTGCGACGCTCGACAACGAAGAGAACTATCTGATCAAGAAGATCTTCACGGCGATGGGCGCCATCCAGGTCGAGAACCAGGCCCGTATTTGACACAGTGCCACCGTCCCCAGTCTGGGGGCCTCGTTCGGTCGCGGCGGAGCTACGAGCTTCCTGCAGGACCTGCAGAACTCTGACTGCATCGTCATCCAGGGATCCAACATGGCCGAATGCCACCCTGTCGGTTTCCAGTGGGTGATGGAGGCGAAAGCCCGCGGCGCCAAGGTCATCCACGTCGACCCTCGCTTCACCCGGACGTCTGCGGTCGCCGACATGCACATCCCGCTGCGGGCGGGCAGCGACATCGCCTTCCTCGGCGGAGTCGTCAACTACATCCTGTCGACCGGAAAGTACTTCGAGGAGTACGTCAAGGAATTCACCAACGCCGCTGTGCTGCTGCGCGACGACTTCCAGGACGTCGACGACCTGGACGGCGTCTTCTCCGGCTACGACCCGGCGACCGGCACCTACGACACCGAGTCGTGGGGCTACGCGGGTGTTGACGGGTTGACGTCCGCAGCTTCGGGCGAAGAGCAGGAGATCAGGAATTCAGGTGCTGCCGGTTCGGGCGGACACCTGGGTAACGACGACGGCGGCAACGACGACGGCGGCAGCGACGCGGACATCGTCGACGGCGGTGAAGGTGGCGGAGCCCAGCGCCCCGGCGGAGCGCAGGCCCAGGACGAGGGGTCGATGACCGAGCGGGCCGCCGGCCACGAGATGGGCGGCCACGGCGCCAACATGGACATCAGTGGGACGCAGCGCGACGAGACCCTGCAGGATCCGCGATGCGTCTTCCAGGTACTGAAGCGGCACTACTCCCGCTACACGCCGGAAATGGTCGAGCAGGTCACCGGTGTACCTCCGGAGCAGTTTCTCGCCCTGTGCGAGGCGGTCACGGCGAACAGCGGCCGCGAGCGCACGACGTGCTGGGTCTATTCGGTCGGGTGGACCCACCACACCGTTGGCGCGCAGTACATCCGAGGCTCGGCGATCATCCAGCTGCTGCTGGGCAACATGGGTCGGCCCGGTGGCGGCATCCTCGCGCTGCGCGGCCACGCCAGCATCCAGGGTTCCACCGACATCCCGACGCTGTTCAACCTGCTACCCGGATATCTGCCGATGCCGAAGGTCGGTGAACATGCCAACCTGCAGGACTACATCGCCACCATCGCCTCGCCGGACCAGAAGGGCTTCTGGACCGCCGCAGACGCGTACACGATCAGCCTGCTCAAGGCCTACTGGGGAGAGGCGGCAACCGCTGAGAACGATTACTGCTTCGACTATCTCCCGAGGCTGACCGGAGATCACGGTACCTACCAGACCGTGATGGACATGATCGACGACAAGATCGACGGCTACTTCGTCCTCGGCCAGAATCCCGCGGTCGGGTCTGCGCACGGAAAGATGCAGCGGCTGGGCCTGTCCCACCTGAAGTGGCTCGTCGTCAGGGATCTCAACCTGATCGAGACGGCGACGTTCTGGCAGGACGGTCCCGAGATCGCCACTGGCGAGATGACCACGGACCAGATCGGCACGGAGGTGTTCTTCTTCCCGGCCGCCTCGCACGCCGAGAAGAGCGGCACCTTCACCCAGACGCAGCGCCTGCTGCAGTGGCACCACAAGGCGGTCGAACCGCCGGGTGACTGCCGCAGTGAGCTGGAGTTCTTCTACGAGGTCGGGCGCAAGATGCGGGAACGCCTGGCCGGCTCGACCGATCGGCGCGACCGCCCACTGCTGGATCTGACCTGGGACTACCCGCTCGACGAAAGCGGGGAGATCTCCGCCGACTCGGTGCTGCAGGAGATCAACGGGTTCCACCTCACCGGTGAGAAGTCCGGGCAGCCGCTCTCCTCCTACACCGAGATGAAGGCCGACGGCTCGACCTCCGGTGGGTGCTGGATCTACACCGGCGTCTATGCAAAGGGCGTCAACCACTCCGCCGACCGGAAGCCCGGTCGGGAACAGAATTTCGTCGCGCCGGACTGGGGCTGGGCCTGGCCGGCCAACCGCCGGACCCTGTACAACCGGGCTTCGGCCGACGGCGACGGCAATCCCTGGAGCGAGCGCAAGCGCTACGTCTGGTGGGACGCCGAGCAGCACAAGTGGGTGGGGCATGACGTTCCCGACTTCATCGCGGACAAGGACCCCCACTTCCGCCCCGCTCCCGGCGACCGCGGGCCGGCCGGTCTGGCCGGGAACGATGCTTTCATCATGCAGGCCGACGGCAAGGCCTGGCTGTACGCACCGACCGGCCTGCTGGACGGCCCGATGCCGGCGCACTACGAGCCGCAGGAATCCCCGGTCCAGAATCCCTTCTACCGCCAGCAGTCGAATCCGACCCGGCAGGTGTTCCGGCGCAGGGACAACATGTCCAACCCGTCGGGCGACGAGGCCGGCGCGGAGCTGTTCCCCTACGTGTTCACCACCTATCGGCTGACCGAGCACCACACGGCGGGTGGCATGAGCCGCTGGGTGCCCTATCTGTCGGAGTTGCAGCCGGAGTTCTTCTGCGAGGTCTCACCGGAGCTCGCCAAGGAACGCAACCTGCAGCACCTCGGCTGGGCGACCATCACCACGGCGCGGACCGCGATCGAAGCCCGGGTGATGGTGACGGACCGGGTGACGCCACTGTCGGTGGGCGGCAGGGTGATCCACCAGATCGGCTTGCCCTATCACTGGGGAGTCGGCGGGAACGCGCTGGTGCAAGGCGACTCCGCGAACGACCTGTTCGGCGTGACGCTCGACGCCAACGTGCACATCCAGGAGTCGAAGGTTGCTTCCTGCGACATCCGGCCCGGCCGCCGGCCGACCGGGCCCGCCTTGCTCGACCATGTCGCGGACTACCAGCGGAGGGCCGGCATCACAATTTTCACCGGCAACGACCAACGCACGCCGGTCGCTGGTCCAGCGGCTGCCGCTCTACCGATCCCGGCCGACCGGCCGACCGACACGGGAGCCGCCTCATGACCCTCCTTGGTATGCCCGACCCTGCCCGAGGCGCCGGCTGGGAGGACCCGCCGCCGCGGAAGGGCTTCTTCACCGACACGTCGATATGCATCGGTTGCAAGGCCTGCGAAGTCGCGTGCAAGGAATGGAACATGGTGCCCGAGGACGGGCTCAATATGCTCGGCTCGTCCTACGACAACACCGGCGCACTCGGCGCCAGCACCTGGCGGCACGTCGCCTTCATCGAGCAGTCCAAGCCGCTGGGCCACCAGGAGGCCGGTCTGGTCGGTACGCCCGTCGGCCCGGCAGCCAGTGAGGCCCTGAATGTCGCTGCGGATCAGGCGCTGTCCGGCGACCGTTCGATGCTCGGTACCGACAACTCTGCCGTAGACCTGGGTATGCCCGCCTTCGACCTTCCCGGACACGGGGAAGGCAAGGAGCGCACCGACTTCCGCTGGCTGATGTCATCGGACGTGTGCAAACACTGCACCCACGCCGCCTGCCTGGACGTCTGCCCGACCGGTTCGCTGTTCCGCACCGAGTTCGGCACGGTCGTGGTGCAGGAGGACATCTGCAACGGCTGCGGCTACTGCGTCCCGGCCTGCCCGTTCGGCGTCATCGACCGCCGGATCGGTGACAAGGAGACGAAGAACGTCGGCGTCGCCCAGAAGTGCACGCTCTGCTACGACCGGATCGGCGACGGCCAGACGCCGGCCTGCGCCAAGGCCTGCCCCACCGAGTCGATCCAGTTCGGTGACGTCGACGAGCTGCGGGAAAGGGCTGCGCATCGGCTGGAGGAACTGCATTCGGCGGGCGTCTCCGATGCCCGGTTGTACGGGGCCGATCCGGAGGACGGTATCGGCGGCGCAGGAGCGATGTTCCTGCTGCTGGACGAGCCCGAGGTGTACGGTCTGCCGCCGGATCCGGTCGTCACCACCCGCGACCTGCCGGACATGTGGCGTACAGCCGGCGTTGCCGCGCTGACGCTGCTGGCCGGGGCGCTCTCGGCGTTCGTCGGCCGGCGCCGATGACTGCACACTCGAGCAACGGCAACGCCGGACCGTCGCCGTCCGAGGTCGGCCGGCATGCCACGCCCGGCATTGCCGATCTGGCCGACAAGGTGAACGGCCATGCCCGGCGAGGGGTTGGACGACGTCGAGGTGGTGGTCGCGGCGGCCGCGGCGAGGAAAAGATGGTTCCGGACGCGACGTTCACGTCGTACTACGGTCGCCCGGTCGTCAAGGCCTCGCCGTGGGAGGCCGACATCCCGGCCTACCTGTTCATGGGCGGGGTGGCGGCTGGTTCGTCCCTGCTCGCCGTCGGCGCCGACCTGACCGGT
>CAXSEW010000300.1:0-5740 GCA_964236185.1 uncultured Nakamurella sp.
GAGCCGTGCCGGCAGTGCAACGGCGACGGCCGGGTCCGGACCCGGCGCAACGTCCGCGCGAACATCCCGCCAGGAGTGGGTGACGGCATCCGCGTCCGGCTCTCAGGGCAGGGCGAGGTCGGACCCGGCGGCGGCGCTCCCGGCGACCTCTACGTCGAGGTGCACGAGCTGCAGCACGAAAAGTTCACCCGCGACGGCATCGATCTGCACTGCACTGTGCACCTGCCGATGACCGCTGCCGCGCTGGGCACCTCGATGGCGCTGCAGACGCTGGAGTCGGTGGAGGACCTGGACATCCAGCCCGGCACCCAGTCCGGCACCGTCATCACCCTGCGCAACCAGGGCATGCCGCGGTTGCGCGGTACCGGCTCGGGCAATCTGCACGTCCACCTGGAAGTGGTCACGCCGACCCGGGTCGAGGGCCGGCAGGCCGACCTGATCCGCGAGCTCGCGGTGCTGCGCGGCGAGGAGCAGCCAGAATTGGCCACCCGCGGGCACGGCGGGTTGTTCTCCCGGATCCGCGACTCGTTCGCCGGCAAGTGACGCCCGGAGGATCCGCGGGCGTGCCATACTTCCGGGTCGCCGGCAAGTGACGCCGGGAGGATCCGCGGGCGCGCCATACTTCCGGGTCGCCGGCAAGTGACGCCCGGAGGATCCGCGGGCGAACCATACTTCCGGGTCGCCGGCAAGTGACGCCCGGCGTACCCGCCGGCGCGCCGTATTTCCTGGTCGATGCTCTGCCCCCGCCGGGGCCGTACCTGCTGGACGGTGCCGAGGGACGGCACGCGTCGGTGGTGCGGCGGCTGCGCGCCGGCGAGTTGCTAGTGCTCAGCGACGGCGCCGGACAGCTCGCCACCGCGACCGTGCACGCCGTGCAGCGCGGCAGCGTCGAACTCGTGGTCGAGCGGCATCTCCGGGTGCCGCCTCCTGCGCTCGCGGTGACCGTCGTGCAGGCGCTGCCCAAGGGTGAGCGCAGCGAGTTGGCCGTCGAGTTGGCCACCGAGGCCGGCGCGGATTCGTTGGTGCCGTGGGCGGCATCGCGGTGCGTCGCCCGCTGGCCGGCCGACAAGGCGATCAAGGGCGTCGAGCGGTGGCGGGCGGTGGCCCGGGAGGCGGCGAAGCAGTCGCGTCGTGCGAGGGTACCGCGGGTGGCGCCGCTGGCCGGAACCGCGGACGTGGCCGCCCTGATCGGCCGATCGGCGATGGCACTGGTGCTGCACGAGGCCGGATCGGTTCCGATCACCCAGGTCCCGCTGCCGACCCGAGGTGAGCTGGTGCTGGTGATCGGTCCGGAGGGCGGCGTCTCGCCCGAGGAGCTGACACAGTTCACCAGCGCTGGTGCACAGGTGGTGCGGCTCGGGCGCGAGGTGCTCCGGACGTCCACCGCGGCCGCCGTCGCGCTCGGTGCCGTCGGCGCGCTGACGTCCCGGTGGTGGGAGTTGCCGACGGAGAGTGCACCCGCCGGGTCCGCGAACAATGCACCGGCCGCGCCGGTCGTCGAGCAGAGAACGGAGCAGACCGGGTGAGCGTGGTCCAGGAGTACCGGTACGGGTCGCACCCGAGCCAGTTCGTCCGGCTGCACCTGCCGGGGGGTTCGCACCTGCCGGTCGTCGTCATCGTGCACGGCGGTTTCTGGCGAGCCAAGTACGGCATCGAGCTGGCCGAGCCGCTCGCTGCCGACCTGGCAAAGTTCGGGGTCGCGTCAGCGGCGGTCGAGTACCGCCGGGTGGGTAACGGCGGCGGTTGGCCGACGACGATGGCCGACGTCGCCCGCGCCGTCGATCACCTGGCCACCGCCGGTCAGTACGTTGCCCAGGACCGGCTGCAGCTGGACCGGGTCGCCGTCGTCGGGCACTCCGCGGGCGGGCAGTTGGCGGCCTGGCTGACGCACCGCCGCTCGCTGCGGTCCGGCACGGCCGGTTCGGTCACGCCCGGCACCCAGTTCGTGCCGGTCATCGGTGCGGTGTCGCAGGCCGGCGTGCTGGACCTGGTGGGGGCGTCGAACGAGCATCTCGGCAACGGCGCCGTCGACGACCTGATGCAGGGCGCCGCCGGATCGGTACCGCAGCGCTACCACCATTCGTCACCGTTGGCGCACGTCGGCGACGGCGCCCGGGTGGTCTGCGTGCACGGCGACGCCGACGTCACCGTGCCGGTCACCCAATCAGAGCGTTACGTCGCCGCGGCGGTCGCGGCCGGCGACCCGGCGCGGTTGGTCGTCATCCCGGGCGCGGGCCACATGGAGCTGATCGACGTCACCCACGAGGGCTGGAGCGCCAGCCGGGATGCCCTGCTGCAGATGGTGTGACCTGCCATACAAACGAAAGTCGTTGGGTCAAGATGTTGCGCTGGTGATGTGATGGACCCCCGCCCAATGAGGAGAACCATGCCGGACTGCGTGTTCTGCGCGATCGCGGCCGGTGAGCTGCCGGCCGACATCGTCCACTCCGACGACCGGGTGGTGGCCTTCCGCGACCTGCATCCGCAGGCTGCCCTGCACGTGCTGGTCATCCCACGCCTGCACCGCGCCAACGCGGCCGAGCTGGCGGCGGCCGATCCCCCACTGATCGGTGAACTCGTGACGGCGGCCCACGCGGTGGCGGCCGCGGACGGCCGGGCGGAATCGGGATACCGGCTGGTCTTCAACACCGGCGCCGATGCCGGGCAGACGGTTTTCCACGCGCATCTGCACCTGTTGGCCGGGGGACCACTGGGACTGACCCTCGGATGAGCTTCCCGGCGATAGAATGGTGATCAGCGGGAATTGACCATCCGCCCCGGTTCGATGCCGGAGTGATCCGCAACATTCGCAGCCACGACAACGGTTCTTGTTCACGACAACGAAGGCAGGCAGCGCTACCAGTGCCGGAAACTCCCATGGCCCAGGCGAACGGTGACTCGAACTCGACGGTGGGCCGGGTGCCACGCGACCTGACGCCGTCGTCGGTACCGGCCGAATTCACCCTGGTGGTGGCGGACGAGAAGGCCATGGTGGGCCTGCTCGGGTCACGAGACGTGTTGCTGCGCCTGCTCGAAGAACATCTTGCGGCCGATATCCATGTCCGTGGCAACCGCATCACGCTGCGCGGACCCGATTCCGACGTCGCTTTCGCCGAGCGCGTTCTCCGCGAATTGCTCACCCTGCAGGAATCCGGATCGGTGATCACCCCGGACGCGGTACGCCGGACCATCGGCATGCTGCCCGACGCCGGTTCCGCCGGCAACGCGGCGGAATCTCCGGCGCAGGTGCTCGGGCTCAACATCATCTCGCGCCGCGGCCGGGTGATCCGTCCGAAGACGTTGAACCAGAAGCGTTACGTCGACGCGATCGACAACAACACCATCACCTTCGGCATCGGCCCGGCCGGCACCGGCAAGACCTACCTGGCGATGGCGAAGGCCATCCAGTCGCTCCAGGCCAAGCAGGTCACCCGGATCATCCTGACCCGGCCGGCGGTGGAGGCCGGCGAACGGTTGGGCTACTTGCCCGGGACGCTGTCGGACAAGATCGACCCTTACCTGCGCCCGCTCTACGACGCCCTGCACGACATGCTCGACCCAGAGTCGATCCCGCGGCTGATGGCGGCCGGCACCATCGAGGTCGCGCCGCTGGCGTACATGCGGGGCCGCACCCTGAACGACGCATACATCATCCTCGACGAGGCGCAGAACACCACGGCCGAGCAGATGAAGATGTTCCTCACCCGGCTCGGCTTCGGGTCGAAGATGGTGGTCACCGGCGACGTGACCCAGATCGACCTGCCGGGCGGCCAGCCCTCCGGCCTGCGGGTGGTCCGCGACATCCTGTCCGATGTGGAGGACGTCTCCTTCTCGCTGCTGACCTCTTCCGACGTCGTCCGCCACCGGCTGGTCGGCGACATCGTCGACGCCTACGCCCGCTGGGACGCCATCAACACCGACGCCGCGCCGGACCACCAGGACCGCCGACTCGGGCACTCCTCACGCCGCCCCCGATGAGTGAGCAGATATGAGCATCGAGGTGGCGAACGAGTCGGGCGTGGGCGTTGACGAGCTGGCGCTGATCTCGGTGTCCCGGTTCGCGCTGAACAAGATGGGCATCAACGCGCTCGCGGAGTTGTCCATCCTGCTGATGGATGTCGAGGCGATGACCGAGCTGCACGTCAAGTGGATGGACGAAGAGGGTCCCACCGACGTGATGAGCTTCCCGATGGACGAGTTGGACACCGCCCGCCGGCCGGACGAAGCCGGTCCGGGACCGGCCCTGCTCGGCGATGTGGTGCTGTGCCCGGCGGTGGCGACGGAGCAGGCCACCCAGGCCGGCCACTCGCTCGACGACGAGCTGCACCTGCTGACGGTGCACGGCATCCTGCACCTGCTCGGCTACGACCACGCCGAGCCGGGCGAGGAGCGAAAGATGTTCCAGCTGCAGAACCAGCTGCTCGACGACTGGCGCGAGGAGCGGGAACGTGAGGCCTACCGGGCCCGGCTCGCCGCCGTCGACAGTGCGGTGCTGGACGTGGTGGTCGGCGTCGATCCCGGCTCCAGCACGGCTCCAGCCGCACCCGGGCGGGAGTGATCCAGGCCGGTGGATGCTCTGGACATCGTCCTGCTGGTCCTCGCCATCGCCCTGATCCCGGTCGCCGGTCTCTTCGCCGCTGCTGACGCCGCCATCACCATGGTGTCGGCCGCCCGGGTCGAGGAGATGCAACGGGAAGGCCGCCGCGGCGCCAGTTCGCTGTATGCGATCGTCGGCGACAAACCGCGGTACACCAATCTGCTGCTCCTGCTGCGCGTCGGCGCCGAGCTGACCGCGACGGTGCTGGTCACCGCTGTCGCGCTGAGCACCTGGGGATTCAACCTCTGGGTCGCCATCGTGGTGGTGCTGGTCATGCTGCTGCTGTCCTACGTCGCGATCGGCGTGCTGCCGCGCACCATCGGCCGCCAGCATCCCTACGCGGTCGGGCTCGCCGGCGCCGGCCCCACCCGGGCCATCGGTCGGGTGCTGTCACCGGTGGCCTCGTTGCTGATCCTGATCGGCAACGCGATCACCCCGGGCCGCGGCTTCCGGGAAGGCCCCTTCTCCTCCGACATCGAGCTGCGGGAACTGGTCGACATGGCCGGCGACCGCGGCGTGGTGGAGGAGGCCGAGCGGGAGATGCTGCAGAGCGTGTTCGAGCTCGGCGACACCATCGTGCGCGAGGTGATGGTGCCGCGCACCGAGGTCATCTGGATCGAGGAGGCGAAGTCACTGCGGCAGGCGATGCACCTGGCGACCGCGTCCGGCCTGTCGCGGATTCCGGTGATCGGCGAGGACGTCGACGACGTGCTCGGCGTCATCTACATCAAGGACCTGATCGCCCGCACGATGGCCATGGCGCCGGGAGACCGCGGTCCGACCCTGGGCGAGGTGATGCGCGCCCCGGTCTTCGTCCCGGAGTCCAAGAACGTCGACGCCCTGCTCCGCGAGATGCAGCGCAGCCGTTCGCACTTCGCCATCGTGGTCGACGAGTACGGCGGCACCGCCGGGATCGTCACCATCGAGGACATCATCGAGGAAATCGTCGGCGAGATCACCGACGAGTACGACCAGGAGCAGCCGGACCCGGTGGAACACCTGGAGGACGACCTGGTGCGGGTGTCGGCCAAGCTGCCGGTGGAGGACCTGGGCGACGTGTTCGGCGTCGAGCTTCCGGCGGAGGACGTCGATCACAACGGCGGCCTGCAACGCGGTCAACGTCAGTGACGGCAGCGACACCGT
>CAXSEW010000301.1:0-5739 GCA_964236185.1 uncultured Nakamurella sp.
CGGTGAACACGTTGAGGCTGAAGACGGCGGCGGAAAGCGGCTTTCCGGCGCTGTTCTGCACATGCAGGCCCGGCCAGGAGAATTTCCAGCCGGAGTGGGCTTCCAGAAAGGTCTTCAACGGCCCGAAGGACGTCAGGGTGAACAGCAGGACCACGATGAGGTAAGGGGCGAAGGCCATGAGCGCTTTGCCCTTGCCGATCGGCCCGTTGTCGGTGTCGTTGTCGGCGTCCGACTCCGCGGCGCCGGAACCACCGACCGACCGGTCGACGTCCGAGCCGGAGCCGGAGCCGGACAGGCCCGGACCGATGGGTAGCAACTCGCGGGCACGATCGGTGGAGACGGTGTTGGCGGGCTGCCACACGCGCAGCAGCAGCACCAGCGACAGCGCTCCGGCGAGTGCCGCGATGATGTCCGCAACCTGGTAGCTGAAGTAGTTCGAGCTCAAGAATTGAGCCACCGCGAAAGCCAGTCCACAGACCACCGCCGCCAGCCACGTCTGCCGGATGCCTCGGCGGCCGTCGACCATCAGCACCAGGATCAGCGGGACCAAGACCGCCAGGACGGGCGTCTGCCGCCCGACCATCGCGCCGAGCAGGTTGGGATCCAGCCCGGTGATCTTTCCCAGGGTGGTGATCGGCACGGCGACGGCACCGAAGGCGACCGGCGCCGTATTGGCCACCAATGCCACCGACGCGGCCTTCATCGGCGTGATGCCGACGGCGATCAACATCACCGCAGTGACGGCGACCGGCGTGCCGAATCCGGCCAGCGCTTCCAGCAGCGCGCCGAAGCAGAAGGCGATGATGACCGCCTGGATCCGTTGGTCGGGTGACAACGAACCGAAGGCCCGCCGGAGTACCAGGTCGTAACCGGTCAACTCCGTCATCCGGAAGATCCAGATCGCGGTCAGCACAATCCAGATGATGGGGAACAGCCCGAAAGCCGCACCCTGGGTGGCGCTCAGCAGAGCTTGGCCGGCCGGCATCCCGAAGGCGAAGATCGCCACACCCAAGGCCACCACGAGCGAGGAAAGACCGGCCTGCCACGCCTTCCACCGGAACGCACCGAGCAGGACGAACAAGGTGACCAGCGGCAGTGCGGCGATCAGGGCGGACAGGGTCAGTGACCCTCCGACCGGATTCGCAACCTGTTCAAACATCGGCACTCCTTGGTGTCGGGCCCGAGGGCGAATCTGTGTCGGCCCGGGGCGAACCGGCGAACCGTCACCCGAATGGGAAGATTGTATGACATGTATACACAGGTGACAAAAAATTGATAGACTGCGAGACGTTCAGGCGTCCCACCGTTGACCTGACCAGACGAGCTGATCCGTAGTCTCACCAGACCAGCAGAGTTCCGGCAGAGGCTTTGGTCCCTCCTCCGGTTCCTGATCCAGTCCCTTTCGGAAAGGCATGCGCGCAATGAAGGGCCTCAAGACCGTTTCCGTCGTGGACGCCTTGATCGCGTCCCTGCGTACCCGGGTGCTCGACGGGCAGATCGACCCAGGAGTCGGATTGACCGAGACGGACGTCGCCGCCGAGTACGAGGTGTCGCGGCCCACAGCGAAGACGGCGATCAGTCAACTGGTGCAGGAAGGACTGCTGCGGCGTGAGGCGAACAGGTCAGCCCGGGTGCCGGCGCTGTCCAGGGCCGATGTCGAGGACCTGTTCCTGGTCCGGATCCCGCTCGAGCTGGAGGTGGTCCGGCTGGTGGTGATCCGGCGCGCGGTGCCACCGGCGGCGACCCAGGCGGTCCACGATCTCGAGCGGGTCTCGGCCGGCTCGGCCCACGGGCTGTTCGTAGAGGCTGACCTGCGATTTCACCACGCTCTCGTCGCGTCGGTGAACAGTGCCCGGCTGACCCGGCTCTACGCTGCGCTCAGCGGGGAGATCCATCTCTCGATGGTCCAGTCGCATCACAGCCTCAGCCGCGACCGCATCGTCGCCGAACACGGTGCAGTCCTGCGCGCTCTCGACCAGCACGATCCAGACTCCGCGCAAGCCCTGATGCGAACCCATCTGGAAGGAGCCCGCGATGCCCTGGCCGAACAGTTCGACACCATCCACCGAGTGCGGGGTCGCTGACCGGTCCTGCCTCGTCCGCCCGTCGGGTACCCGTTGGCGCCTCTACTCAAGGAGTTGCTGTGAAGATCGCCCTGATCGCCACCTGCATCGGTGATTCGTTGTTCCCCGAGGTCCCGAAAGCGACGGTGTCGTTGCTGCAAAGGCTGGGACACGAGGTGGTCTTTCCGCCGGCGCAGGTCTGCTGTGGTCAGATGCATGTGAACACCGGGTACCTGCGTGAAGCGCTGCCGGTGGTCCGACATCACGTCGACGTGTTCTCCGACGCCGACTTCGATGTCGCCGTTGCACCGTCGGGGTCGTGCGTCGGCTCGATCCGCCATCAGCAGGCGATGGTGGCCCGCCGGGGGGGCGATGCGGCGCTGGCCGGACGTGCCACCGCGTTGGCCGAGCGGACCTACGAGCTGTCCGAACTGTTGGTGGACGTGCTGGGCGTCACCGACGTCGGCGCCTATTACCCGCACCGGGTCACCTATCACCCGACCTGCCATTCGATACGAATGCTGCGGGTCGGGGACAAGCCGTTGGCTTTGCTGCGGGCCGTGCAGGGCATCGACCTCGTGCCACTTCCCGAGGCGGAGACCTGCTGCGGGTTCGGAGGCACCTTTGCACTGAAGAACTCCGACACCTCGTCGGCGATGCTCGCCGACAAATTGGAGCACATACGCAGTACCGGGGCGCAGATCTGTGCGGCCGGCGATTCGTCCTGTCTGATGCACATCGGCGGCGGTCTGACCCGCGTCGGAAGTCCCACCCGCACCGTTCATCTGGCCACGATCCTGGCCTCGACCAAGGAGGATCACGCATGACGACGTTTCTCGGCGTTCCGCTCCGGCGGCCCCAACCGGAATCCTCCCCGTTGCGCGGCGAGGAGTCGTTCCCCAAGGCTGCGCACAAGCAGTTGGCGAACGAGCAGCTCCGCCGCAACCTCGCGCATGCGACGTCGACGATCCGGGCCAAGCGCGGCGCGGTCGTCGCCGAAATGCCGGACTGGGAAGCGTTGCGCGACAGCGGGTCGGCCATCAAGACCGACGTCATGGCGCGGCTACCGGAACTTCTCGAGCTGCTGGAGGCCAATGTCACGGCTCGCGGTGGAGTCGTCCACTGGGCGGTCGATGCTCACCAGGCCAATCAGATCGTGACCGACCTGGTACGGGCTACCGGCGCCACCGAGGTGGTCAAGGTGAAATCCATGGTCACCCAGGAGATCGGCCTGAACGAATACCTCGAGGAGCAGGGGATCGCGGCGGTGGAAACCGATCTCGCCGAGCTCATCGTCCAACTCGCGCACGACAAACCGTCGCACATCCTGGTACCGGCGATCCACCGGAACCGCGACGAGATCCGCGATATCTTCCTTGCGGAGATGTCCGACGCGCCAGCGGATCTCACGAACGAGCCGCGACGGTTGGCGATGGCCGCCCGGGAACACCTGCGGCGCAAGTTCCTCACCGCGCGGGTGGCGATCTCCGGCGCGAATTTCGGCATCGCGGACACCGGCACCCTGTGCGTGGTGGAGTCCGAGGGCAACGGCCGGATGTGCCTGACGCTGCCGCAGACCCTGATCACCGTGATGGGTATCGAGAAGTTGTTACCCACCTTCAGTGATCTCGAGGTCTTCCTGCAGCTGCTGCCGAGATCCTCGACCGGGGAACGGATGAACCCATACACCTCGCTCTGGACCGGAGTCACCCCCGGCGACGGGCCGCAGGAATTCCATCTGATCCTGTTGGACAACGGGCGCACCAAGGCGCTGGCCGACAAGGTGGGAAGAGCTGCGCTGCACTGCATCCGCTGCTCCGCATGTCTGAACGTGTGCCCGGTGTACACGCGCACCGGTGGCCACGCCTACGGATCGGTGTACCCGGGTCCGATCGGCGCGATCCTCACCCCGATGCTGACCGGCGTCGCCGGACACGATGATCCGAACTCCTCGCTGCCCTACGCGTCGTCGCTGTGTGGGGCCTGCTACGACGTGTGCCCGGTCAAGATCGACATCCCGACCATTCTGGTCGAACTGCGCAGCCAGGTGGTCGATGCCGACCGGCACCGGATGATCCCGGGCGGCTGGGACGCAGCACTGCGCGCTGCTTCCTGGGTGATGAGCGACGAGAAGCGATTCGCCCTGGCTGAAAAGGGCCTCGCCGTCGGGCGTCTCGCCGGTGGCCGAAAAGGGCGGATCCGCCGGCTTCCGCCGCCGCTGTCCGGCTGGACCGCCAGCCGCGACCTGCCTGCCCCGCCCGCCCAGACCTTCCGCAACTGGTGGTCCGAGAGCCACCCGGACCAGTCCGCCGGGCGTGGTGACATGTCCGCAGGCCCCGGTTCTGTGTCCGAAGTGGGCCAGTGATGACCTCCGCTCGCGACACCGTACTGGGCAGGATCCGGGCGGCACTGGCCGACGACGGACCTCCCGTCCCGATCCCGCGCGAATACATCCGCCGCGGTCAGCTCGACGCGGGAGCTGTCACCAGTTTGCTGGTGGACCGTCTGGTGGATTACAAGGCGCTGGTCCATCAGGTGACGCCGGAGGGCCTGCCCGGCGCTCTCGACGAGGCACTGACCGGGATGGCAGGTGTCGTCATCGGTCCGGGTCTGGATCCGCTCATCGCCCAGTCCTGTGCCGGAAACGGCCGCACCGTCACCACGGACTCGGTACCGCACGTGCTGTCGCCGCAGGAACTCGACGGCATCGACGCGGTGGTGACCACCGCCCGGGTGGCCATCGCGATGTCCGGCACCATCGTCCTGGACGGTGGGGCGGGACAGGGCCGCCGCGCCATCACCCTCGTCCCCGACCGGCATGTCATCATCCTGACCGCCGATCAGGTCGTCGAGACGGTGTCCGAGGCGGTCGCGCTGCTGAACCCGACCGCACCGCTCACCATGATCGCCGGCCCGTCCGCCACCAGCGACATCGAACTCGAACGGGTCGAGGGGGTCCACGGGCCCCGCACCCTGCACGTCATCATCGTCGGATAGGGCCGCGCTATCGGCATGACGGCCGGTCGGGCGGCGGGCGTCGCCCTGTCCGGCTGCCTACTCCGCGGGCCGGGTCACGGTCGGCGGGGTCACGGTCGGCGGGGTCACGGTGGGCGGGGTCACGGTGGGCGGGGTCACCGGCGGCGTGGTGGTCGCGGTCGGCGTGGTGACAGTAGGAATGGTGGACTCGGTCGTAGGCGTCGCAGCGGCGGGCGCGTCCTTGTCCTTGCCCAGCCCGTCCAGGAACCCGGTCAGCTTGTCCTCGATGGGATTGACCTTGTCGTGACCGATCTTGCTGCCAACCAGGTCGCCGGCCTTGCCGATGCCCTGCTTGATCTGCGACGCGTGCTCGGTGGCGAACGCCTCTGCCTTGTCCTTCAATTCACCGAAATCAACCACGGTGCTCCTCGAAATCAGACACGGTGCTCCTCGAAATCAGACACGGTGCTCCTCGAAATCAGACACGGTGTGACCTTTCGTTCTGGCGGAGCGATCCGATCGCTCCGGTTCTTATGGGAATTACCTCCTCTTTACCGTAGTCGATCGTTCCGGCAGGGCGGCTGGCAGTGATACCCGGTTGACGCGGACGGCCGACGTCGGCAACTGTTCCTGCCGTGGGACATCTGGATGTGGCCGGTATCAGCTACTCGCTCGCCGACGGCCGGCCGTTGCTCGCGGA
>CAXSEW010000302.1:0-5716 GCA_964236185.1 uncultured Nakamurella sp.
ATACCGAAGGTGGTCAACCGGGAATTCGTCTTGACCAGGGTGATCTGATCGGGCAGCACCCGCGGGGTCAGCGCAGCCTTCAGTACGCCGAAAGCCTTGGACAGCACCAGGTTGCCCAACGCGCAGGGGTAGATGACCCACGGGTTGAAGTGGCTGAAGTTGAACGCCATCAGCACCGCGAGCAGAGCGCGGCCGAAGCTGGACACCGCGAGCGCCAGCCGCCGCCCGCTCTGCAGTCGGTCGAGCATCGGACCGATGAACGGTGCGATGACGGCGAACGGTGCGACGGTGATGACCAGGCACAGCAGCACCCGCCCGGTGGACTCGGCGGTGGCGGCCGCGAAGAACAACGTTCCGGCGAGCGCGACGGCCAGCGCGGCGTCGACCGCGTAGTTGGCCATCACGGCGTAGGTGAGGCTGGTCAGTCCGGACTTGTCGGCCCCGTCGGCGGTGGTGGCCTTGTGGAACATCTGCACACCGCGGGAAGTCAGCTCCCGGCTGCGCAGCGCCGCCACCCGGGTGACGGTGAGTTTGCGCGGGCTCCGGATTCCTAACGGCGTCGGCGCCCCCGGTGCGGCTGATCCGGCCGACAACGGTTCGGAGTACGGCGGCAGGTGGCTGCCCCTGGGCGGCGGTCGGCGGGCCACCGGTTCGTCGTGATCGTGGTCGGCCGGGTAGTCGCGCCGGCCATCCCGGCCGTCGATGGGACCATCCCGGTCGGGGGAGTCGTCGTACCGACGGGCGTCGTATCGATAGCCGTAGTACTGAGGGCCGTCGTACTGAGGATCGGAGTCTTGGGGGCCGGAGTATCGGGGGCCGGAGTATTGACGGTCGGAGTGCTGGGGGTCGGAGTATTGGGGGTCGGCGTACGGAGAGTCGGAGCGCTGAGGGCTGGGCCGCTGGTGATCGAGCCGCGGTTCATCGAAATCGGACCGTGGCCACTGCTGGTGCCGCCGCTCTGCCGGTGGTGCTGCCGGACGGCGGTACTGATCTACGGGCTGCTCGACGTCGGGCCCGGGGCGGTGGGCGGGTTCGGGTTGGTAGGGGTGCTGGGGCGCCCAGCTCGGACCGACCGGAGCCTGGTCCGATCGCGGCTCCGGCCGCTGGTAACCGCGGTCGGCGCCCAGTGGGCTGGCACCGGTATAGCCCCCGCCGGCAGGTCCGGCACCGGTGCCGCCGGTGTTCCGGTGTCCGGCATCGCGAGGACCTGCGTCCCGGTAGCCGGAGACGAAACCACGGGACGGCGGCGTCGACGGGTGGGCTCCGGACGACGGTGGTGTCCGCGGCAGGGCGGTCGTGGACTGCACTGGTGAGGAGCCGTGCCGCGGTTGGAATGGTGGCTGCGCCGGACGGGGCAGCGCCGTCGTCGACCGCTGATCCTCGTCCTGGTCACCTGGGGGGATCGGCGGCAGGCCGGAGGGCCGGTCGGACCGCCGGTTGGTGCCGGCGGCGCCGGATTCGGGGCCGGGCTCGCTCACCCCCTCATCCTGCCCCACGCCGGGCCACCCCCGTACTGCGTTCTGTGCGCGGCGCGACGGCGTTCTGCTCACCGCCCGACCGCGTGCAGATGACGGCGCTACTGCGCTTCACTCGCGGCGCGGGGACGGCGGGCCGCCCCATGCGGCAAGATGAGGTCCGTGAGTTCCGATGCAGCATCACCACCGGTGACCGATGACCCGGCAGAGTCCGCGGGCGGTTCGGCGATAGCGGTGGACGACCTCGGCGACCGGGGTGACGATGCCGCGCCGACCGAGCAGTCAGGTCGCCGTTCGACGGCTCAGCTGGTCGAACTCGACCCCCGCGCCATCGACCAGGCCAGGGCTGCTGCCGTCGCAGAGGCCGGCATCGCCGGTGACGTCGGCGACTTCGTGTCAGCCGTTGCCGAGGACGACATTGCTCTCACCGCCGCCTTCGTGGCCCGGCAGGCCGGGTATGCCGGCTGGCACTGGTCGGTCACCCTCGCGGTGCTCGACCAGGGACCGGCGACGATCAGCGAGGTGGTGCTGCTGCCGGGTGAAGGTTCCCTGCTCGCTCCGGCATGGGTTCCGTGGGATCAGCGCATCCGCCCCGGTGATGTCGGCGTCGGCGATCTGCTGCCGCCGATCGAGGACGATCCACGGCTGGTGCCGGCGTATGTCCAGTCCGACGATCCGGCGGTCGAGGCTGTTGCCCACGAGTTGGGTATCGGGCGGGTGCACGTACTCAGTCGCGAGGGGCGAGAGGATTTCGCAGAGCGCCTGCACGACAGCACCTTCGGACCCACCGGCGAGGTCGCGCTCGCCGCACCCGCGCACTGCTTCAGCTGCGCGTTCTACCTGCCGCTCGCCGGTTCGCTCGGCCAGCTGGTCGGCGCCTGTAGCAACGAGTATTCGCCGGCCGACGGACGGGTGGTCGATGCCGAGTTCGGTTGCGGAGCCCATTCCGAGACGGTCATCGAAATGCCGGCGAGGTCGGCGACCACCCTCGCGGTGATCGACGAGCTGTCGCTGGAAGTGCACCGCCACCCGGCGCCTGTCGACGTCACCGATGCTGTTGACGTCACCGATGCTCTCGACGTCACCGATGCTGTCGACGTCACCGATCTCGGCGAGGTCGCTGACATCGCTGACATCGCTGACATCGCTGACATTGCCGATAATGTCGACATCACCGACAGCGTCGACACCACGTCCGGGGACTGAGCTGCGGGTGCCCGGCCGATCGACTCCGCCGCCCGAGCCGGACCCGTTCGCCACCGCAGCTCTCCGCCTCGCCGTTCTCGACGCGTGGGCAGCATCGCCGGCCCGCTTCCGCGAGGACGCCAACGCGGAAGAGGCGCTCGCCACCGGCGGCTATGCCGATCGGCTGCTGATCGAGCTGGCCGCCAACGGCGTCGATGCGGCGCTCGAGGCCCACCAGAGCGGCCGGGTGCGATTCACCCTCGCCACCGAAGGACCCCTGCCGGAGCTGCGGATCGCCAATGTCGGCGCGCCGTTGACCGCCGCCGGAGTGTCCGGACTCGCCTCCCTCCGGGCGTCCGCGAAGCGCACCGTGACGGGGGATCGGGCGGACAACCGGGCCACCGTCGGGCATTTCGGTGTCGGTTTCACCGCCGTGCTGACGGTCACCGACGCGCCCTTCGTGCTCTCGTCCACCGGATCGGTGCGGTTCTCCGCAGTCGACACCGCCGCCGCCGTGGCCGAGTTGGGGGTGGCGGCGCTGGACGCCGAGGTCGCCGCCCGCGCCGGCCAGGTGCCGGTGCTGCGCTTGCCGTGGACCTGCGCGTCCGGTGGGCTACCGGCCGGATTCGACACCCAGGTCCGGCTGCCGCTCCGGGACGGACTGCTGCCTGCGGTGCAGGCGTTGCTGGCCGAACTGGGCGACGAGTTGCTCTGGGCGCTGCCTGGTCTGGCCGTCATCGAGGTCGAGCGGCCCGGCGTGGCGATGCGGGTGATCAGCCGGGTTGATCTTCCGGGCGACCGCACCGTCATCACCGACGACGAGATGTCCACGGGTTTCCGGTCCGTCGTCCGCCGCGGCACCGTCCCTGCTGATCTGCTGGCCGACCGTCCGGTCGAGGAACGCGGCCGGACGGACTGGCATCTGACCTGGGCACTGCCTGACCCCGACGATCGACCCGAGCCGGCGCTGAGTTTCGACGCACCGCCGGCGCCGGTGCCGCTGTTCCTCGGCGCGCCCACCCCCACCGACGAACCGCTGTCGCTGCCGGCGCGTCTGGTCGGATCTTTCCCGGTCGACGACACCCGGCGGCGGCTGGCCGGTGGCCCGCTCACCCGGTACCTGCTTGCTGAAGCCGCGCGCGCCTATGGCGAGTTGTTCACGGCCTTGCCGATCGACCGACGGTTGTCGCTGGTGCCGGCGGCGGGCTTCCCGGTCGGCCCGGTGGATGCGGAGCTCCGGGCGGACATCGTCCGGCAGTTGTCCCAGGCTCCGGTTCTCCAGACGGCTGCCGGTAGCGCGGTGCGCCCGGCCGACGCCTGCGTCGTTCCCGGAATCTCCGATGCGGCAGCGGTGCTGCTCGCCCGGGCGGTGCCCGGTCTGCTGCCGCCACCCCGGACGCCCGCCGACCTGGCCGCGATGCGGGTGCTCGGGATCGCCGTGCTGCCGCTGGCCGAAGCGACTGCTGCGCTGGCCGGCATCGACGGTCCGCCGCGGTTCTGGCGCTCGGTCTACGAAGCGCTCGCCGACCAGCAGACCGAGGATCTCGCCACCGTGCCCGTCCCGCTGACCGGTGGCGGTCGGCGGATCGGACCGGTCGGCTGCCTGCTGCCGGGGCCCGACGCCCTGGACGATGCGCTCCTGGAACGGGCGGCGCGGATCGCCGACGGGTTGAGGATCGTGCATCCGGAGGCGGCGCATCCGCTGCTCGCCCGGCTGGGTGCGGTGGCTGCGACCACCGCCGCTCTGCTCGGCGACCCGGCGCTGATCGATGCCTATCGGCACTTCCGGGAGGACCTGGAGGACACCGATCCCGATCCCGACGACCTGCGCGATTTCGCCGCGCTGGCGCTGGACCTGGCCGCGACGCTGGCGGCAGCGGGCGGTGCGCCGACCGAGGGGCTGCTGGCGGACGTCGTGCTGACCGACGCCGACGGTGAGGCCTGGCCGGCCGGTGACCTGCTGGCACCCGGCGCGCCGCTGGCCTCGGTACTCGCGGACGACGCGGACCTGCCACTGGTCGGCGCAGAGTGGCTGCGCTACCCGGAGCAGGTGCTGTCGGCGATCGGTGTCCGTACCGGGTTGAAGGTGGTCCGGGTGGAGGACGAGGACGCCGACCTGCCCGACCTGGCGCAGTGGTGGTCCGAGGTCGTCGCCAGCGGGCCACCGCCCGACCCGTTCGATGCCATCGCCGACCTCGACCTGATCGACGAGCAGCAGTGGCCGCGCCTGCTCGAGCTGCTCGGTGCTGATCCATCAGCATTGCAGGCGTTGACGTCTGGTCCGGACCCGTCATACACGCGGTGGTGGCTCTCGCGTTTCGCCCTGCTGGACGGCGCGCCGCCCTGTCACTGGCGTCTTCCGGATGCGGTGCAGTTGACCGGCCTCTACGACGTGCTGCCCGACGGCGTCGATCCGGTGCTGGCACGGTCGATCGGCGTGCTGGGCGACGGCGCCGACGCGCTACGGGACGATCCGGCGGAGCTGGTGGCCCGGCTGTCGGACCCACGCCGATCCGTTCCAGCCGGCGCGGTACCGCTCTTGACTGCGCTGGCCGTCGACGCGTTGGAGGCCAATCCGGGGTTTGCGCTGCCCGGGTCGGTCCGGGCGCTGTCGGGGGCGGTGGCCGATGCCGACGACGCCGTGGTGCTCGATCTGCCGTGGCTGGCCCAGGTGCTCGATCCGTCCACGACCGTGGCCGGTGGGTCCGATCCGGACCGGGTGGCCCGCGCTTTCGACCTGGAACTGGCCTCGCACCGGTGGGCGGTCCGGCTCACCCTGCCGGACGGCAGTGCCGGTGAGCCGGTGACGGGTGAGCTGACAGCGGCCGGGCAGGCGGCCCTCCAGCGGGCGGCACTGTCGCTGGGCGTCCTCGTCCCGGCCCACCCGCCGCAAGCCGTGGCGCAGCTGCGGGTTCGGGTCGACGGCGGAAAGGACCGGCCGGTGTCCTGGTGGCCGGTGGCGAATCCCGGCGGGTCAGGTGCCTCCTTCCTGACCGACGGTTCTCCGGAAGGAGTGGGCCGGGTCGTCGCCTGGATCGCGGGACGGTGGCCCGATC
>CAXSEW010000303.1:0-5687 GCA_964236185.1 uncultured Nakamurella sp.
GGATCGCGTCGATGTCGATCACGTTCTCCAGGTCGCCCACGTAGGAGGCGGTGAAGTCGTAGAAGCCAGTGGAGTCGGCGTTGCGCGCCTCCGCATAGGGCATCCGCTGCACCCCGTCCAACCCGGCGGCGAGCAACTCGTTGGCCCGGGCGGCGATGATCTTCGTGGCGTCCGAGTCGGCCGGACCGCCGTTGGGCGGGTTGTACTTGAAACCGCCGTCCCGGGGCGGGTTGTGGCTCGGGGTGACGACGATCCCGTCGGCCAGCTTGCTGGTCCGGCCCCGGTTGGCCTTGAGGATGGCGTGCGAGACGGCCGGCGTCGGGGTGTACCCGTCCGCGACGTCGAGCATGACGGTCACGCCGTTGGCGGCGAGCACCTCGAGCGCCGTGGCGGTGGCCGGACCGGACAGGGCATGCGTGTCGGCGCCCATGTACAGCGGGCCGTCCGTCCCCTCCGCGGCGCGGTACTCGCAGATCGCCTGGGTGATGGCCAGGATGTGGTCCCGGTTGAAGGCGGTGTCCAGGCTCGAGCCGCGGTGTCCGGAGGTACCGAACACCACCATCTGGTTCGGGTCGGACACATCCGGGTGGAGGTCCTCGTACGCACCCAGCAGTGCGTCCACGTCGATGAGGTCCTGGGGCTGGGCTACCTTGCCTGCGCGCGCGTCCATGCAGGCATTGAACCGCACACCCGGCAGCCCGGCATCACGGGCACCCGCGCCGGAACGGCTGAGCTCGCCCGGCCGGGCGGTCAGCGACCGGGCCAGCTCAGCCGCACCGCGGCGTCGGTGCCGGCCGTCACCACCTGCCCGGCCGAGTCGACGGACACGTGCAGGGCGGCGCCGGCCACCCGCAGTCCGGTCACCGCGAGCGCGCCGGTCCCGGGCGCGGGCGCGATCGTGACCTCACCCGCCGGGACGTCCACCGTCAACCCGAGCATGGTCTGCAGCAGCACGACCGCGGACGCGGCCGCCCAGGCCTGCGGGCGGCAGGACGCCGGATACGGCACCGGAGCCGGGATCTCGTCGCGGGCGAAACCGCCGTACAGCTCGGGCAGCCGGCCGTCGAAGGCGGCGCCGGCGGCGAGCAGACCTTCGGCCAGCACCATCGCCTGGGCGGGAAAGCCGGCGCGGGAGAGCCCGTGGATGGCGATGGCGGTGTCGTGTGCCCACACCGAGCCGCAGTGGTAGCTCAGTGGCGAGTAGCCGCCGGCGGTGGCGGACATGGTCCGCAGGCCGAAACCGGAGGACATGCTCGGGTGCACCAGCCGGTCGGCGATCAGCGCCGCCTGCTCCTGCGGGATGAGGCCGCTGGCCAGCAGGTGGCCCATGTTGGACGCCGGGGCATCGACCGGGGTCTTGCGTCCGTCCAGTGCCAGCACCGGGTATGGGCCGAGATCGTCGCTGGTCCAGAACTTTTCGGCGAACCGGGCCTGCAGTGCGGCCGCGTACTGCCGCCACCGCTCGCCGCCAGGGCGGCCGAAGGCGTCCAGCAGGTTGGCGCCGGCGCGGGCCGCCTCGTAGGCGTAGGACTGCACCTCCGCCAGCGCCACCGGCCCGGTGGCGATTCGTCCGTCGGCGAAGCGGATGGAGTCGCCGGAGTCCTTCCAGCCCTGGTTCGCCAGCCCCCGGCCCGATTTGTCGACGTACTCCAGAAACCCGTCACCGTCGCTGTCGCCGTCGGCGACCATCCACGCCAGCGCGCGTTCCGCCGCGGGGAGCAGCGCTTCCACCTCCGCGGCCGGCATCCCCCAGCGCCAGGCGTCGGCCAGCAGGCAGACCCACAGCGGCGTCGCGTCCACCGTGCCGTAGTAGACGGGCGGCAAAAAGGCGTCGCCACCGGCGGCGGGGAGGCGGCGGATCTCGTGCAGGATCTTGCCGGGCTCCTCGGCGGAGTCAGGGTTGTCGGTCGTGCCCTGCCCGGAGGCCAGGGTGCGCAGCGTCCCGGCGGCCAGTTCCGTCCCCAGCGGCAGCAGCATCCGCGCAGCCCAGATCGAGTCGCGCCCGAACAGCGTGAGGTACCACGGGCTCCCCGCAGCCAGGAACTCGTCGTCGGGCGTCGCCGGGGTGGTCATCCGCAGAGCCCGCAGGTCGGCCACGGACTGGTCGAGCAGGGCCGGCAGCCGCCGATCGTCGGCGGTCACCGACGGCCCGCGGAATCCGGCGCCGGGATCCGCCGCGGCCACCACAGCCCCGGTGTCCAGGACGTCGAGCGACCAGGTGACGGCGGCACTCGACCGCGGCCGGGCGGTGACCGTCCAGCTGAGAGTGGCGGATTCGGCCAGCACGTCGACCTTCGCGTCGATCGCGGACACCCTCGCGGTGAGGCCAGCGGCCGCGAACCGCAGTCCGGCGCCGTCGCGCACCGGTCGCGCCGGGGCCCCGGCGCAACCCTTTTTCACCGTCTCCATGTCGACGAGATCCGTCGCGACGGTGAGGCATAGCGTGACGGAAACGGTTGTCTCCGAAACATTCTCGATCTCGATCGTTTCATCCATGCCGTCCGTCCGCACCCGCCGGCGGCGGCGGAGCCAACTGGTCGGGTCCGGCGTCGCACCGCCGGGCCGGCGCAGCGCCGCCAGAAAATCCACCGCATCGGCACCCAGCAACGCACTGGAAATCGACTCGGGCCACCGGCCGTCGACGGTCACCTCGGCGGTACTGAGCACCCGCAGGTCGGCGGCGAAAACGCCCTGCGCTCCTCGCGGACGGATCTGCCCGTCGAGCGACGAGAGCGCCACCGTCGGTGCGTGCAGGCAGGTGATCAGGTCGTGCAGGAAAGGCTGCACCCCGGTGGCGCGGGGGTCGATCTCCGGTTCGGACACCTGTGCAGTGCACCTCTCCCCTTCGTTCGGCGGCAGGCGCACCGAGCAGCCCGCCTGATCGCACCGTGGTCACCGGGCACTTGACAGTTCTTGTGACCGCCGTAACACTACGGGTATCTCTTGGATCGATCCAAACCGCCTGAAGGCTAAATTTGGATCGATCCAACGCGCAGTATGGATCTCGACGAGGAGATGACATGACCGGTCTGTCCGCCCGCACGGCGCCCGGTCGAGCCACCCTCGACTCGGTGGCCGCGCTTGCCGGTGTGTCCAAGCAGACCGTCTCCAACGTGCTGAACTCGCCGCAGCTGGTCCGCGTGGAGACCGCGCGCAAGGTGACCGCCGCGATCGAGCAGCTGGACTACCGGCCGCACCGCGCCGCCCAGCAACTGCGGACCCGCCGGTCGCGGGTGCTCGGACTGCGGGTGGAGACCAACTACGGCGACGCGGTGTTCGACCGCTTCCTGCACGCCCTGACCGCGGCGACCAACGCGCTGGACTACCGGCTCATGCTCTACACGGCCGACTCGGACCAGGACGAGATCGCTGCCTACGCCGAGCTTGCCGACCGCTGGGATGTCGACGGGTTCATCCTCACCGGCACCCACCCCGGCGACGGCCGGACCGCGCATCTGGCCGCTGCGGACATCCCGTGCGTCACCTTCGGCCGGCCGTGGGACGACTCCGGGCACCACGCCTGGGTGGACGTCGACGGGGCGAGCGGCACCCGGGCGGCCACCGAGCACCTGCTCGAGCGCGGACACCGCCAGATCGGCTTCCTGGGTTGGCCTGCGGGCTCCGGCGTCGGCGACAACCGGCTGTCCGGCTGGGCCGACGCCATGCGCGCCGCCGGCTACCCGCTGCCCGAACCCTCGCGGGCGGTCAACGACGTGGTCCACGGACGGTCCGCGGCCGCCGAGTTGCTCGACCGTGCCGCACCGACCGCCGTGGTCTGCGCCTCCGACGTGCTGGCCCTGGGCGTGATGGCCGAAATCGGGGCGCGAGGTTTCCGGGTCGGCACCGATGTCGCGGTCGTCGGTTTCGACGACACCGACACCGGTCAGGTCAGCGGCCTGTCCTCGCTCACCCAGCCGCTGGTGGACGTCGCAGCGAACAGCGCCCGGATGATCGCCGCGCTGCTCGACGGCAGCGCCCCGCCGGACGCCGAACAGGTGTTGCTGGCACCGACCCTGGTCGTCCGTTCCTCTTCGGATCAACGACCCCAGGAGACCTTCAGACCTGAACGCCGACCATCGACCCGCGCACCCGCGCAGCGGAGCAGCACCACACCGCGCACCACACAAGGAGAAATCGCATGAGAACAAGGCATGTCGGACGCATCGCGTTCGCGACTGCGACGCTGGCAGGGCTGCTGGTCAGCACCGCCTGTGGCAGTTCCAGCACCGCCACCCCGGGAGCAAGCACCGCATCCTCGAGCAGCATCGCTGCGTCCGTCGCGGCGCCGGCCAGTCCGTCGGCGAGTTCCGCTGCCGGTGCGTCCAGCGCTGCCGGATCGGCGTCGGCCGGTTCGTCCGCCGCCGGCCCGGCAGCATCGGGAGCGGGTTCGTCCAGCGCCGCAGCAGGTTCTGCCAGCGCCGGTCCGGCGCTGCCGGCGGCCAAGCTGACGCTGCTGTTCGGCTCCTCGGGCAACGCCGAGACCAACGCGCTGAAGGCCGCGGCCGCGGACTGGGGCAAGCAGTCCGGCTCCACCGTCACCGTCACCGCCGCTGCCAACCTGACGCAGCAACTGGCGCAGGGGTTCTCGTCCAATACGCCGCCCGACCTGTTCTACGTCGGCGCGGCCGACGTCGGCACCTACGTCAAGGCCGGCAACCTGCTCGCCTACGGCGACCAGCTGTCCAACAAGGCCGACTACTACCCGGCGCTGGTGCAGTCGTTCACCGTCGACAACAAGCTGATCTGCGCCCCGAAGGACGTCTCCACGCTGGCGCTGTTCATCAACACCGACGACTGGACCAAGGCCGGTCTCACCGATGCCGACGTGCCGAAGAACTGGGACCAGTTGGCGACGGTCGCGAAGAAGCTGACCACCGGCGGTCAGGTCGGACTGTCCATCGGCGCCACCCGCGACCGGGTCGACGCCTTCTTCGCCCAGAACGGCGGTGGCCTGACGGACAAGGACGGCAAGACCGCCACCGTCAACTCCGACACCAACGTCGCAGCGCTCACCTACGTCAAGAAGCTGCTGACCGACGGCTCGATGAAGTTCCCTGGCGATCTGTCGGCGGGCTGGGCCGGTGAAGCGTTCGGCAAGAACAAGGCCGCGATGACGATCGAAGGCAACTGGCTGCTCGGTTCGATGAAGACCGACTACCCGACCGTCAAGTACAAGGTCGTCGAACTGCTCGCCGGGCCCACCGGGACCAAGGGCACGCTGGCGTTCACCAACTGCTGGGGTATTGCCGCCAGCAGCAAGAACCCCGATCAGGCCAAGGCTTTCGTGTCCTACCTGACGACTCCGGCCACCCAGATGAAGTTCGCCGACGCGTTCGGTGTCATCCCGTCCGTGCAGACCGCCAAGGCGCAGTACCTGGCCAAGTACCCGGCGAACGCGCCGTTCGTGAACGGGATCGACTACGCGCAGAGCACTCTCAACGCGCCAGGCGTCACCGATGTGCTGGCCGATTTCGACTCACAGCTGGAGAAGCTCGCCAGCGGAGACCCGAAAACCATCCTGGACGCCGTCCAGGACAACCTGTCGACGGCCCTCGCCGGCTGATCGACTCCTGTCCCGCCGCACGCCGGGGCTCGCAGTACTGCCGTGCCGGCCGGGTGGAACCACCTGGCCGGTACGGCATCCCGCCTTCTCCCCCGAATCCAGCGCCGCCCACATCCATCAGGAG
>CAXSEW010000304.1:0-5682 GCA_964236185.1 uncultured Nakamurella sp.
CCGCCGGGTACCACCGCGGGCCGACCGCCGGACGGTCGGCCGGGCCTCCCGCCGGGGCCGCGGCCCGGGTTCGGCCGGGGCGCGGCGGAAGGCGTTGCGGCGGACTGGGTGTCGGCGGCCGGTGCAGCCGTTGCGGCAGGGTCAGCAGCTGGCTGGTCGGCGGGGGGCAGCGTTGCGGCTTCGGTCGTTACCTCGGCGGGCGAGGCACCATCAGTAGTTGCGGCTGGCGAGTCGGCATCAGCAGGGGCGGGCAAATCAGCAGGCGCGGGCGAATCAGCAGGGGCGGGCGAATCAGCATCAGGAGCGGCAGCCGGCGAATCAGCATCAGCAGGATCGGGGGCGAGCTCGGCGGTTGGCGACCCTGCGGCTGGAATCTCGACCGGCGACTCGTCGGACGGTGCATCAGCAGGGGTAACAACCGCAGGCGCAGCATCGGCCGGCGCAGCATCAGCTGGGTCCTGCTCGCCGAGCTCTGCCGCGACCTCGAAGTCTGCTGCGTCCGACGCCGCGGGCGTTCCGGAGAGGGCACCCTGCGCAGAATCCGACCCGTTCTCCACTGCATCCGACGGTGCAGTGGCCGCCTCGAAATCGGCGGGCTCGCCGCTGTCGATGCGCATGTCCTCGGTCATCGTTGCTGGCCTTCCTACTGCTCGACTGGGGAGCTCGCACTCCCGGCATCTTTCGATACCCCTGGAACCTCGCGGATGACCTGTGATCCGCAACCACCAGTGTGCCCGCTGCCACCGATCACGGACCAGTCGGTGCCGCGTTCTTTGCGCTGGAATCGGCGAGCTACGACGAATGCACCCGGCCGCCGGGGCGAAGCCGGAAGGTTAGCCTGCATGGGTGATCTACCGCGCTGTGGTGTGCCCGGGTGCACCACTGCTGATCCATTGGTTGGCGGCCGGACACCCGAGAGCTGTTCACCTTCGGCCCCGAGCTGCTGGACCAAGCGCCGCTCGGCGCCGGGTACCTCGTGCCGCCTGGTCCTGGGCCGGCTGAGCCACCGATGACCCTTGACCGGTTGGTCGTGCTCGCCGGACCGACCGGCACCGGCAAGTCCGACCTCGCGCTGGACCTGGCGGGTCGGCTCGACGGCGAAATCGTCAACGCGGATTCCATGCAGCTCTACCGCGGCATGGACGTCGGGACCGCGAAGGTGCCGCGGGCGGAGCGTCGCGACATTCCCCACCACCTGCTCGACGTGCTGGAGGTGACCGAGCGGGCCAGCGTCGCGGCGTATCAGCAGCAGGCCCGCGGCGTCATCGAGGACGTGCTGCGTCGCGGCCGAACGCCGATCCTGGTCGGCGGGTCCGGTCTTTACATCAGCGCCGTGATCGACCGGATCGAATTTCCAGGTACCGATCCCGCCGTTCGGGCCGCGCTCGAGGCGGAGCTGGCGCAGGCCGGCCCGGCGCCGCTGTTCCAACGCCTTCGAACGGCGGATCCGCAGGCCGCGGCCGCGATAGAACCCGCCAACGGTCGCCGCATCGTGCGCGCGCTGGAGGTGATGGCGGTGACCGGCCGGCCGTTCACCGCCACCATGCCGACGCCCGGTCCGCCGTTGTACGACGCCGTGCTGGTCGGTCTGGACCGGGAGACCGCCGCGCTGGACGCCCGGCTCGACCGGCGGGTGCACGCGATGGTGCAGGCGGGGTTCCTGGCTGAGGTGGCCACGTTGGACGAGATCGGCCTGCGCACCGGGGTCACGGCCTCGCGGGCGCTCGGCTATCCGCAGATGTTGGCTGTCCTCGACGGGGTTTCGGAACTGCCGGCGGCGATCGAGGAGACCGTCCGGCTGACCCGGCGTTTCGTCCGTCGGCAGCGGTCCTGGTTCCGGCGCGACCAGCGGATGACCCAGCTGGATGCGGCCGCCGGTGACCTGGTCGAACAGGTACTGGCAATCGCGCACAGCGGTCCCGACGCGCGCCCACACTAGGCTCGGCCCGTGCGGACAGCAGGCGTGCCCTTCATCAAGGGCCACGGAACCGAGAACGACTTCGTGCTGCTGCCGGACCTGGACGACCAGTGGTCACCGACGCAGTCCCAGGTGCGGGCGCTGTGCGACCGCCGCGCGGGTATCGGTGGCGACGGCATCATCCGGATTGTGCGCTCCCGTGAACCCGGCACCCGGTTCTTCATGGACTACCGCAACGCCGACGGGTCGATGGCGGAGATGTGCGGCAACGGCGCCCGGGTTCTCGCCCGCTACCTGGTCGATGCGCAACTGGAGCAGCCCGGCGCCTTTCGCTTCGCCACCCGGGGTGGGATCCGGACGGCCCAGCTGGGTCCGGACGGGGATGTCAGCATAGAGATGGGTCCGGTGGCAGTCGGCGCGACATCTGATGCGCTGCTGCGCGGTGCCACCTTCGCCGGCACCGCGGTCGACGTTGGCAACCCGCATCTGGTGTGTCTGCTGGCCGGCGACCCGTCACGGCTCACGTCTCTGGAGCTGACCGAGCCGCCGGATTTCGATGCTGCTCTCTTTCCGGACGGGGTGAACGTGGAATTCGTCGTGCCGCTGGGACCCGACCACATCAGCATGCGCGTGTACGAGCGGGGAGTGGGCGAGACGCGTTCCTGCGGAACCGGAACCGTGGCAGCGGCTGCCGCTTTCCGGGCCCGGGCAGGGGTAGACGCCGGCCGGCCGGCCACCGGCCCGGTCGAGGCCCGCCGGGTGACGGTGGACGTGCCGGGCGGCTCGGTGCAGGTGGAACTGTCCGCCACCGGCGCCATCCTGACCGGGCCCGCGGTGCTGGTCGGCGCCGGCACCGTCGACGCGAGGTTCTGGGAGGAGCATCGCTGACGCACGGCCTCGGTCGCGCCGATGGGCAGTCACCGGTCCGCAGCGACCGGTGAACGCACGGTCGTCGACCTGCTGGCTGCGCTGTCTGTCTGTGAAGGAAATGCACTGGCAGCTCGGGCGGCGGTGGGGCATTCTTGAGTCATATGACGAAACACGACGACTATCTCGCTCGGACCGCCCGCGAGGACGCCACCGACACCGACACCGGCGGCGATCGTGACCTCGCCGATCGCGCCGCGCTCCGCCGGGTCGGCAGTCTGTCCACGCAGCTCACCGACATCACCGAGGTCGAGTACCGCGAACTGCAACTCGAGCAGGTCGTGCTGGTGGGGGTCTGGTCCACCGGCACCGCGCAGGATGCCGAAGCGTCGATGACCGAGCTCGCGCGACTGGCCGAGACTGCCGGGTCGGTGGTGCTGGAGGCGCTCAGCCAGCGTCGGCGCAATCCCGACGCCAGCACCTACATCGGGTCCGGCAAGGTCCAGGAGCTCGCCGAGGTGGTCCAGCTGACCGGTGCCGACACGGTCATCTGCGACGGTGAGCTGTCGCCAGGACAACTGCGCAACCTGGAGGAGCGGCTCAAGGTCAAGGTGGTCGACCGCACTGCGCTGATCCTCGACATCTTCGCGCAGCACGCGAAGTCGAAGGAGGGCAAGGCGCAGGTCGAGCTGGCTCAGCTCAACTACCTCCTCCCGCGGCTGCGCGGCTGGGGTATGGCGCTCTCCCGCCAGCGGGGCGGCCGGGTGGCGGCCGGCGCCGGTATCGGCTCCCGTGGCCCCGGTGAGACCAAGCTCGAAATCGACCGCCGTCGGATCCACCGGCGCATCGCCCAGCTGAAGGTCGAGCTCACCGGCATGCGCCAGGTGCGCGACACCAAGCGCTCGCAGCGGCGGGCCAATGCCGTGCCGGCGGTGGCGATCGCGGGTTACACCAACGCCGGGAAGTCGTCGTTGCTGAACTCGCTGACCGAGGCCGGCGTCCTGGTCGAGGATGCGCTGTTCGCCACCCTGGACCCGACCACCCGCAAGACCACCACGACCGACGGCCGGCTCTACACGCTGACCGACACCGTCGGATTCGTCCGTCATCTCCCTCATCAGCTGGTGGAATCGTTCCGGTCCACCCTGGAGGAGATCGCCGACGCGGATCTCGTGCTCCACGTCATCGACGGGTCGGACGCGCACCCGGAGGACCAGGTGCTGGCCGTCCGCGAGGTGTTGAAGGAGATCGACGCTGCGCAGGTCCCGGAGATCATGGTGGTCAACAAGGTCGACGCGGCCGACGAGATCACCCTGCAGCGGCTGCGTCATCTGCTGCCCCGCGCGGTCTTCGTCTCGGCCCGTACCGGCGAGGGCATCGACGCGCTGCGGACCGTGATCGCCGCGGCGCTGCCTGATCCGGCGATGCGGATCGAGGTGCTGGTGCCTTTCGACCGGGGTGACCTGGTCTCCCGGGTCCACGCCGAGGGCACTGTGCTGACCGAGGAGCACACCGGGGACGGCACGCTGCTGCAGGCCAAGGTCTATCCGGCCCTGGCCGGGTTGCTCCAAGATTTTCGGGTGGCCATCCCCTCGTCCTGATGCCCGTCCCCGACTCTGCTGTGTTCCAGGGACTTTTCGAGGCCGCACCCTGTCCTGGCTCTTTCTGCGGGGTATCGTCGTAATCAACTGGTCGGCGCAGCAGTCAGGTAGCGGCCGGGCAACGAAGCAATGGTGAGACAGCTCTGACGAACACGTCGGTACAGATTCCGTGGAGGTCGAACTATGGGTGCACTTCAGCCGTGGCACATCATTCTGATCGTGGTGGTCTTCCTGCTGCTGTTCGGCGGCAAGAAGCTTCCTGACGCAGCCCGAGGACTGGGTCGCTCGTTGCGGATCCTCAAGTCCGAGGTCGGCGCGATGCACGAAGAGGACGCGAAGGCCAAGCCGGTGTCCGAAACGGACCAGACCTCGACCATGGCCACCTCGCCGTCGCAGATCGCTCCAGCGCCGATCTCTCCAGCGCCGATCCAGCAGCCTGCGGTGCAGGTGCCGGCCGCAGCGCCGGTGGCGGCTCCGGTGGCGAGCGCCCCGGCGTTCCACGCTCCGGCCGCGCAGCCGATCGTCGTGCCGGTGTCCGTACCGCAGCCGGTCATCAATGTCCCGATGAACGGCCAGCCTCACTGACCGCTCTGGTCTGATCAAGAACGCAGCGAAAAGGGTGGCTCGAAGAGGAGCCACCCTTTTCCGCATGCCGTCGTGCGGGTCGTAGACCGGGCGTGTCTGTCGGCCGCCGGGCGCCTGACCGAGCGGAACGGTGTCGGTCAGATCTTCCGGAGTACCGCGACGACCCTGCCGAGGATGATGGCTTCATCGCCGGGAATGGGTGAGTAGGCCTCGTTGTGCGGCATGAGCCACAGATGCCCGTCCTTGCGCTTGTACGTCTTCACGGTGGCCTCGCCGTCGATCATCGCTGCGACGATGTCGCCGTTGTCGGCGACCTGCTGCTGCCGGACGACCACCCAGTCCCCGTCGGTGATGGCGGCGTCGATCATCGAGTCGCCGACCACCTTGAGCAGGAACAAGGTGCCCTCGCCGACCAGGTCCCTGGGTAGCGGGAAGATGTCCTCGACCGACTGTTCCGCCAGGATCGGCCCGCCGGCCGCGATCCGGCCCACCACCGGGACGTACGCCGGCGTGGGGTAGCCGGCGTTGTCGTCGGTGACCTCCTCGGCGGAACGGACGTCGACCGCGCGCGGCCGGTTGGGGTCCTTGCGGAGCAGTCCTTTGCGCTGCAGTACGCCGAGCTGGTGCGCCACCGACGACGGCGACTTGAGCCCGACGGCCTCGCCGATCTCCCGCACGCTCGGCGGATAACCCCGCCGCTGGACCGAGTCC
>CAXSEW010000305.1:0-5672 GCA_964236185.1 uncultured Nakamurella sp.
CGGCTACCTGCCGCTGCCCGCCGAAGCCGTGTCCGCGCTGTTCCAGGTGGTGAATCAGCGGTATCTGAGGTCCTCGATCATCATGACGACCAACAGGCCCGTGACCGAGTGGGGCCAGGTGCTGGGCGATAACACAGTCGCCGCAGCACTTCTGGACCGGCTACTGCACCGGTCCGTCGTCATCGACATCACCGGCGACTCCTACCGCCTGCGTGACCACCAAGCCCGCACCGACAACCTCCGACGGGCGGCCGCGCCGGCAGCCGCTACGCTCGACCGGTCACCAAGTGGCCAATTTCGCTGAGCGAAGCTGGGGACTTTCGGTGAGCGCCATCAAGCCCGACCGGTCAGCGATCCCCATTCGGCCGCGAAATAGTGGTGAGGGAGCGGGCGGTGTTGGGGCAGCATCGCCGGCGAGGGACCGGGAGACGGGGTCGTAACACCGAAAGTCAGGCGACACGTCGGACAACCGTGGGCCACTATGGCCGAGTGGAGCTGCTGCACGAGGATCAGATCGATTTGGAACTCCACGTCGTGCGGCACCTGATTGATGAGCAGTTCCCGCAATGGTCCGGGCTGCCGCTTCAGCAACTCTCGACAGGTGGAACGGTCAACGCGATCTTCCGCATCGGTGACCGACTCGCTGCCCGCTTTCCGCTGCGCCCTGAGCCGGCCACGCAGGTGAATGCCTGGCTGACCGCAGAAAGCTCCGCATCGGCGGAGTTCGCCGACGTGAGTACCGTGCCAGCGCCTAGGCCAGTAGCTCTCGGAGAGCCGGGAGAGGGTTACTCGATGCCATGGGCGGTGCAGACCTGGGTGCCGGGAGTTGACGCGACGGTCCACGATCCCGGGCAGTCGACCGCCTTCGCTGCCGACTTGGCTCACCTGATCCTCGCGCTCCAAGCGACCAACGTGGACGGACGCCGCTTCGGCGGCGCGGGCCGCGGAGGTCATCTACCCGATCACGATCCATGGATGAGCACGTGCTTCGACCGCAGCGAGGGGCTGCTCGACGTCGCTGAGCTGCGCAAGATCTGGGTAGCACTGCGAGAGCTCCCGGAAGTCGACCCCGATATCATGACCCACGGCGATCTGACGCCGGCCAACGTACTGATTCATGACGGCCGATTGGCCGGGGTCCTGGACACCGGTGGTTTCGCGCCCGCCGATCCAGCCCTGGATCTGATCGTTGCTTGGCACCTGTTGGAACCGGGATCACGTCAGGTGTTCCGCACGGCTCTGGATTGCCCGGAGATCACTTGGCGGCGTGGAATCGGGTGGGCATTTGTACAGGCGATGGGCGCCGCCTGGTACTACGCGGAATCCCATCCGATGATGAGCATCTGGGCACGACGCACCCTCTACCGCATCGTGGCGGCCGACGAACACGGGTAGCCGACGATGTGTGGTGATCACCCGACACTGGTCATCAATCAGTGACCGGTTGGCGATCGGCAACCGTCGGCGTTCGACGATCGGGCGGCGTTAATCCTTGGTTTTTCTTCATTTGTGATCGGCACGCTTGTGCGTGTTCACGGTCAATGCGAGGCCTTCCCTTCGGTCGTTCGTTTAAGGACGTGCCTAAGCACACCGCCCGTTGCAAGGTGCGCGTAAATTTCGGTGGGGATACAGCGATGCTGGCCCAGCCGTCCCAAGCAATCGAGCCTCGACCGGTCAGCGATCGGTGATCGGTGATGAGCCCGTCGGGGCAGCGACCTTCACCGCAACGGGATCGTCCTCCATGTCACCGTCAATCACACCGACCAGACCTGGTGGTTGATGAATGCCTGCTGACTTCGTTCTCCGTTTTACACGCTGTCGGTGCCGCTTCATACACTCCGGCCGTGCACACGTTCAAGCTCGCTCCCGGCATCGTCATGGATCAGTGGATCCACGACCGGGACGAAGTCGTGCGCGCAGACTCTGCGGCTGCTGTCGAGTTCAGGACTGCGCTGGTCAGCCTCCGCCACCGCCTGGACTCACTCATCGACACGCCAGAGGGCGTGAACCTCGTGATCACCGCCGAGATGACTGAGACGGTGCGCGGGCGCAACCCCTATTACGAGACCTTCACCGATGTCCGCGGGTCGGCGACGGTTGGCGGCAACACCATAGTGCTGGGCGAGCGCATTGACGTGATCTTGAACGGCGGGTGGCTGCTGACTCTCGGTGGTGACGGGTTCGTAGTCGCCAAGCCGGCCATTCAGATGGCCGGCAACACCCTGGCGCACGAGGCTCAACACGTGGTGATGCACCAGCGTGGCAGCTGCATCGACGACGTGGATCGGTCCGGTCTCAGCGGTCGGGCGACGCTCAACCTCTACGAGTACGGCCTACGTATCGCCGATGAGTACCGCGCCGAGGCCGCCGCCTTCCCACTCCGCAGAGGGCCGGTCGAGAAGTCAGGCTTCGGAGTCATGGCGAGTGCGACGGCGACCGACATCGTCAAGGCGCTGGCAGCCGACGACGACGAGAAGCTCGATGTACGGGAACGGATGAACGCGGTCATGGGCGCCTGCGCGCCGCTGTGGGTTGGTCTGTCCTACCTGGCAGCTTCCCTGCGCAAGCCAGATGGATCGATCGGACCGCTGCCGCCGGCGCTCGCCAAGAGTCGCTTGTGGGTCCGTTACGTCGGCGATCTGTGGCCGAAGCTCGCCGGGATCTTCAAAGTGATCCCGGACGCGACCCAGGAGTGCTCTGCTGAGCTGCTCAATGTGATCGCCAAGGGAATGGTCGAAGTCGCGCGGGCCCTGCTTGGCCAGGTGGGCTTCACGCTGATCGACGGTGACAGCGAAGACACTGCGGTGTTCTTGATTACGCGTCGCGATTTTCCGCGGTGATCTCGTCCAGCTTTCCGGCACTACGTCCTAACATCGTGCCATCAAGTTGACGACACTGCTGGCGTTTCGCCTCACTGGCAGTGGCGCCGTTCGGGATGGCCGCCGCGATCCACGGCCTCACCATTGCCGTGGCCGTGCAGACCATCGGCATCGCCATCCTTTCCCCGGTACTGCGTGCAGACCATCGGCATCGCCATCCTTTCCCCGGTACTGCCCTTCGTGTGCCAGAAAGCAGCAACCCGCACACGTCAGCAGCCGCACTCACACAACCGATGCCAGATGAGGATCCCGTTGTGGTGACACTCGCGTGCGATGCGGGGACCGCTAACTCAAGATATGAGACAGTGCCGCAATGCGCTCCGCACTCAAAGTGTCGGACGCCGCAGTCATGTGGCCGTAGGACTCGCCTTGCTCGTGGTTCTAGCCGCGTGCGGCGCCGGTGCCAGTGCGGTGAGCCGAGATCCGTCCAGTTCTCCGTCGGCGTTGCCGCCGTCGAACGCGATCGACGCAGCATTCGCCGCGCACGTCAGGACCAAGGGTTGGGCGCCGAACGTCCCGTCTAACCAGGACGGCGCAATTGCTATCGATGCGCAAAGCTTCTTTGACGAACTCGCTTCGCAGCCTGACGACGTCGTGTCTATTCGGAACAACTTGAGGAACACGGCGAAGGACGACTCCGCCACCCAGGGAACCACGGAGGCTCAAGCACAAGCACTACTGCGTTTCTCCGTTACGACCTACTGCCCAAACAGACTGTCCATGGTCCAGCGGGCTTTCGGGTGACACTCGGATCTTCACCACCGCCAGATCGGCTGTTGCCAGGTGGGCGAACCGTTCCACAAACCGAACGTTAGCTGGGGACGTTAGACGTCGGTGTCGCGCAAGCCGACTGCGTCGTGTCGCCAGAAGGTCTCGGAGTAGACCAAGGTGCCGGTCATCCACGGCTGGTGGTGTGGGAGCCGGACGGCCTGGAACGCGGCGTCGGGGATGCGTAGGGAGGGTTTGCGGAAGCCTTGTTCGGCGCCGGCGGCAAAGCCCAGTCGCGAGTAGTAGCCGGGGTCACCCTCAAGAAAGACGACCGGTACGCAGCGCTCGATCATGATCACAAGCCCTGCTCGGATGAGCGCTGAACCGATCCCGCGGCCCCGACGAGTGGGGAGTACCGCGACGGGGCTGAGCACTTGCACTTCGACCAGTCGCAGCGGCGCGTCGAGTAGGCCGCGGGTGAACATCACATGCCCGACGACGTCACCGTGGGCGTCCACCGCAACCAGGGACAGGCCGTTATCGGGGGTGACCGCATCCCGTAGGGCGTCGACGAGGTTTGCGACGACCAGCCCGTGATCGCCGAAGGCCGCCAGGTGCTGCGTGCATACAGCGACCCGGTCCTGCGGTTGCTCAGTCCGAATGTCCACGAAGGCACCCTAAGGTGCGTTCGTAGACATGCACGGCGTCTCGGTCGTCCCGGAGGTCGATCCTTAGTGGGCATTGATGATGTTGGTACCGACCCGTTGCAGCTCGAGTAGCACGGGGGAGTCGGCGGAGGCGTCCGTTATGATCCCGCTGATGCTGCCGAGGGGCAGGACGGTGAAAGGGGAGGCTGCGCCGATCTTCTCGCTACTGGCGAGCACGTAGGTGTCGGCTGCGCGGCTCGCGAGGGTGCGCTTCATGGCGGCTTCGTCAGGGTCGCCGGTGGTAAGCCCGGCCTGCGGATGCACGCCGGTGACGCCGAGCAAGAACACGTCGGCTTGCACGGATTGGGCAGCTTCGGCGGCGGCTGCGCCGCAGGTGACCGCGGAATGCTTGAACAGCCGGCCGCCGAGTACATACACCTCGACGGTCGGGTGGTCGACGAGTGAGGCGGCGACGGTCGGACTGTGTGTCACGACGGTGACCGACAGGTCGGCCGGCAGGGCTCTGGCGACTGCTAGAGCGGTGGTACCGCCGTCCAGGAACAGCGTGCTGCCGGCCCGCACAAGCTGTACGGCGGCGGCAGCGACGAGGCGCTTGCTGTTGGTGGCGAGGCCGATGCGGGTGGCGTAGTCGGCGACCGCTGGTGACACGGGCAGAGCTCCGCCGTAGACCCGTTGGCACAGCCCGGCGGCCGCTAGCTCGCGCAGGTCCCGCCGGACGCTATCCTCGGCCACGTTGAGCTCGGCCGCGAGGTCTTTGGCAATCAGGCGGCCGTCCTGCTCGAGCCGGGCCAAGAGCAGCTCTCGTCGGTGTGCTGCAAGCACCTTCGCAGTTCTCCTCGCTTTTACGTGATTGTGCGCGTTCTCGTCTAGGGTGTCATACATGAAGCGCCCACTGCTGATCTTGATCGCCGGCCCGTACCGCTCGGGCACCGGCGACGACCCGGCGCTCATGGCCGCTAATCTGGCCCGGTTGGAGCAGGCTGCGTGGCCGCTGTTCCAAGCCGGGCACCTGCCGATGATCGGCGAGTGGGTCGCGCTACCGGTACTGTCCAGCGCTGGTGCCTTCGGGCCGCTCGACCCACTTGCGGAGCAGGTGATGTACCCGACCGCGCAGCGCCTGCTGGCCCACGGCGACGCGGTGCTGCGCCTTCCCGGGGCGTCCGCCGGCGCCGATCAGGACGTCGCGACCGCGCACGAGCGCGGCCTTCCGGTGTACTACCAGCTCGCTGACGTTCCCGGCTACTCAACAACCAGCCTGTGAGTACCGCCGAGCGGCCGTCGCGGAGCGGCCCCGGCCTGGACCTGCCGGACGCTCGTGGACGCACCGGCCTGGACCGTGCCGGGCGCCACGTGACGGGCAACGCCAACGTCGTCGTGCGCGACGTCGAGCTGCTTGCAGCCGGCTGGCACGTGTTGC
>CAXSEW010000306.1:0-5669 GCA_964236185.1 uncultured Nakamurella sp.
ACCCCACCGCTTGGACCTGAACCACCGACGAACTCACGAACCTGACCACTAAGGCTGCTGGTCATGGACACACTGGAGCGCGTAGAGGTCGCCGTCCGCGCCGCCCTCACTGACCACATGTCGCTGACATACGCCGACCCTCACTGGTACAACGTCGCGCACTTCCGGGACACCCGCAAGCACGCCGGGTTCCTGGAGATCGTCAGGCGCTCCTGCGACGAGCGGCTGCGCGGTACGCCGGACGCTGGGGAAGATTCGCTGGTCCATCGCTCGGCGCTTGAGCACTACCTGACGACCTACGGCTCGCCCGAACTTCCCCCCTCCTGGCTCATGGTCGAGACGCTAACCATCGGACAGTTTGACGAACACCTGCCGCAACCTGGGCTTACGCGCAGACAGGACCGCCGTCGCTGAGAGCATCGGCCTGACCGCTCCGGTGCTCGAGTCTTGGATGCAGACCTACGTCCGCGTACGTAACATCTGTGCTCACCACGGGCGGCTTTGGAACGTCGGCCTCGGCGTCTACCCGGCGATCCCGAACTCACCTGCAATCTCATGGCTGCAGGGCGACCATGCTCTGCCCGAGAGGTCGAGGAAGCGCCTCTATCCGGTGCTCGTGTCGCTGCAAGCAGTGCTCGACACGGTGTCTCCGCACAGCGGCTGGACACGGCGGCTCCACGACCTGCTGAATACTCGTCCGCGGCTGAACGTTGACGGCATGGGCGTCCCTAAGGGCTGGGCAGACGACCAATTTTGGAGTCGGCACATGGCGTGAGCGGAGCCGGCGCCGAAGGCGGAGGGGTATGGGGTGCGGGTGACGGTCAAGGGCGAAAGCTGACCTGGGCGAGCTCGTCGGATCGGTGTTGACTTTTCAGAGCGCAGCGGAGGAGAAAGGTCGGCCCAATCGAATGGGCCGACCGGGGGATGTCTTGACCGGAAGGGTACCCCGCCCCCATAAGGTCAGAGGGCTTCAGCGAAATCGAACCCGACCATCGACAGAGCCCAGCGGGAGATCAGCCGTCGGCCGGACCGAAGTGCAACCGGTGAGACGTGTTCAGGTAGGTGCTACTACCTGTCGGTTCATGATGTGGCCACCTCCAGCGCCTCGGAGACCTTCCCGGCGGCGGCGACCGCAGCGTCGCTGATACCTGCGGGCCGGGGCCGTTGCACCGGTCGTTCAGGATGTCGGGCGCTGCCGAACTGGGAACGGGGATGGTCAAGGGTCATCTGTGGAGCTTGTCATGTGCGTCTGTTGGGGGTATGCTCTGGCACCGGTGAGCTGCGTTGAACCTGGTCAGCTGTGTCGATACTTCCAAAAGCGCGTGCGCGCCTTCGCCAGATGCGCTTTGTTGCGGTCGTCCGGGCGGATCTGTCCACCCTCGTTCTCCCGCCAGGCATTCGCTAAGGCGATTGCGGTAAAGATTGGTCAACACGTCACCCGAATAGTCCTCCGACGCGGCCAGGGAGGTCCACACTGAGGATTCGCTGTGGCGTCGACGGCCGTCCTTGAACTGGGACGTTGGACGGCGTTGCTGTTAGCAAACAGAGGGAGAGCGACATGTCAGACACATCCAGCGGAGCCACCCGATACGGCGCGCAAGGCACCGCAGGGCGTTCACCGATCCGCACCGCCGCCCTGCTCGTGGGCGTTGTCTTCCTGCTCGTCGGTGTGCTCGGCTTCGTGCCCGGCATCACCAACCACTTCAACACCCTCACCTTCGCCGGGCATAACTCGCAGGCGAAACTGCTCGGCATCTTCCAGGTGTCGATCTTGCACAACATCGTCCACCTGCTGTTCGGTGTCGTCGGCATCGCAGCGGCACGCACCGCAGCAGGAGCCCGCTCGTTCCTCATCGTCGGCGGGGTGATCTACCTGGTGTTGTGGATCTACGGTCTGGTCATCGACAAGTCCAGCGCCGCTAACTTCGTGCCGGTGAACAACGCCGACAACTGGCTGCACTTCGTTTTGGGTATTGGCATGATCGGTCTGGGTGTGGCGCTGGCCCGCCGGACACGATCGGCCACCGTGTAACTGCGGCACACTACTCGGCCGCCTCCTCCGCTTTGCCTCTACAGCACAGCTGACGTGCCGCTTCGCCATAGGGAGGATGTGTCAAGGGCCACGAGAATCTGACCACTGGCGGCCACGAAGATCTGACCAGCGCCGGCCGGACGGGTGGTCAGGTGAGCGGCGTGACGCCCCGGCCGGTGAGGGCTTGGGAGAGCCAGACGGAGTCGCCGCTAGTTTGGCAGATGTGAGCGTGGTGCAGCAGTCGATCGACGGTGGCGGTGGCCAGGATCCGGGCGATGGCTTTGTGGACGGCGTCGTCGGCGCGGTGCCGGCGGATCAGCCCGCCGATGTCTTCCAGAGTGAACCAGGCGACGTGCAGGCCTTGTTCGACGGCGAGCTGGCCGAGGGCTTCGAGGAACAACGTCTTCCCGGTCCCGGACGGTCCGCAGAGGACGAGGTTTTCTTGCGGTGCAGCCACTCCAACGTTCGCAGGGCCTGCTGGGTGGGTTGCGGGATGGAGGAGGCTTCGGGTTGCCAGGCGTGGAACGTTTTCCCTTTCCGGAACGCTGCCCGGGCCCGTCGGGTGGCCAGCGCGGAGTCCCGCCCGGCGACCTCGGCGGTGAACAGGGCTTGGAGCACTTCTGCTGGTTCCCAGCGTTGCGACTTGGCGGTGGCCAGCATGTCGGGGGCTGCTGCGCGGGTGTGCGGCATCCGCAGGCGCCGTAGCAGCTGCTCGAGGCGCTGATCCGCCACCCGGCGCTCTGCCCGGAGCGACCGCCCTCGACCAGGCACGCTCTGTGGGCCGCTTCACTTCATGGCGCCTGATGGGCCGCCGCTCGCAAGACACACGGCGACGCTGAAGGCACCCGAGCCCTAAACAAAGTGCCCCGCTGGTCGATCGGAGCAACCCGCGTTGAGGCCACCGGCCAGTCCGGCCTGACGGCTGGTTTGAGGGCACTGCGCGGCGACGAAATGCTGCTGAGTCTGACCGCCTTGGCTGTGGTGCTGGCCGTCATCGCCTCCGGCTAGAACGTTGTGGGCGCACCCACCTACGGCAAGACCGCCCTGCACAGCTCGGTTCAGCTCGGTGTTGTCCTCGGCCTTTTCGGTGCCGGCGCCCTCCTTGGCAACCTGGCCTACGCGCCGCTGAACCGCTACACCATCCTCATCGCAGCGCTCACCTGCGCCGGACCGCTGCCGTGGATCGGACTCGCCTTCCACCCGCCGCTCGCCGGTCCTACTGCCCACCGTGACTCTTGCCGGCCTCGGCTTCGGTGCCCTGAGCCCCCTCTACCTGACCCTGCAGTACACCCGGGTCGTCGGGACGAGCACACACACCTGGTTCGGTTTCACCCTTCGGTCTCCAACCGCTTGCTGCGACGTAGCGGTCAGGGGTGGGCGTTGCGCAGCTGATGATGTTGCTCGGGGCCTGTAGGTCACCGTCGATCCCGGAAAGCGGAGGTCGGCGGTCGGTGTACGGGTAGTAAGCGGCCTTCAGCAGGTCAGCGGGACGGGGGAGTCCCAACGGCGCAAATCGGCCGGCAGGTTGGACAGATCCGCGGTCAGCAGGTCCACGGGTGCTCAATGCTCGGACGACAGTAGCTGTGTCAGGTCGATCTGGACGTTGGTTGGACAACGTCGGCGGCGGCCGGCGCGGTGACGTCGGGTCCGTCATGGCAGCGTCAGAGATGTCGCTGCGGTCCGGGTTGGTCACCGAAGCGTTCGGCGCCGCGCTGGCGGCGTGGCCGTCAGCGGCGTTTGCGGCGGCTTTTGGTCCGTTGCTTGCGGGGAGGTTGGCCGCCGCCGGTGGGTCGGTGGTCGGCCGGTTCGGTGGTGGCCGCCGTCTTGGCCGGTGCGGGGTTGGCTAGTCGGGCGGACTGTTCGTCGTCGTCCTTGTCGGCGGCGCGTATGGCGAGGGCTTTGTGGGCGGCGACGGCCAGGACCGCTCCGAGCAGGGGTGCGAGGATGAACAGCCAGAGCTGGGACAGCGCTGCCCCGCCGTGCAGCAGGGCCGGCCCGATGCTGCGGGCCGGGTTGACCGATGTGCCATCGATCGGTACAGCGACCAGATTCGCGACCAGCAGTGCGAAACCGATGGGTAGGCCGGTGATCTGCGCGGTGTATTTGTCGCCGGTGACCTGCAGCACCGTCAACACGAGCACGGCGGTGAGGATGATTTCCACGATGGCGGCGGCGGTGAACCCGTACCCGCCCGGGGAGTGCGCACCCCAACCGTTGGTTCCCAGCCCGTTGGCCGCCTGGGTGTACCCGGGCCGGTTGTTGGCCACTGCCAGTACGATCGCAGCGCCGATGATCGCGCCGATGATCTGAGCGATGATGTAGAACACGGCTCGGCGGGCGGGTATCCGCCCGGCCAGGGCCATGCCCAGGGTGACCGCCGGGTTGACGTGGCAGCCGGAGATCGGCCCGATCGCGTTAGCCAGCACGGTCAACACCAACCCGAAAGCCAGTGCGATGCCCAGTGCCCCGGCACCGGGGGCAAGGACGGCGACCCCGACTCCGACCAGAACCAGCAGGGCGGTGCCGATCAGCTCGGCGGCGTAGCGGCGCCACTCATCACCGCATTTGTCGGCGGCGGCGGAGCTGCGAGATGGACGGGCGGGTTTCGGTGCGGACCGCTGGATCAATTTACGCTTGCGGCCCGGGGATTCGGGAACGGTGGAGCTGGGCTGAAGTGGGCTGTATCCGACCGGGCTGGATCCGACCGGGCTGGACCGGGCGGGGCTGGATCCGACCGGGGTGGATCCGACTGAGCTGGATCCGGTGGGGGTCCTGGTGGTGATGGTTCAGCCCTCGACGATTGTTGCTGTTGCGGCGGCCCGCTTGACCGCTTCGATACCGGCGTGGGCGCCGGCCATCGTGGGGTAGGACTCGCCGGTGGCCACGATCTCGCCGTTCCCGGCCTTCAATCGAAATCGATACTCGCCTTTGGCGTCCTGGTAGATCTCGAACTTCGCAGCCATCGTGCACATCTCCTTCGTCGTTGTTACCCGCACGGTGCGGGTCTTGATCGGAATCCGGCAGCGTTACGGGGTGCTGCTGGAGGTGGGGCGGTGTTCGAGTTGGTCGACGCGGTCGATGAGGCGCTGCAGTGATCGGTGGAATTCTTCGGTGGAGTGGTCGATGCGCAGTTCGGTCTGGACGCCGTAGAGCCGTGGGTGGCCGATCAGCGTCGGCGTGATCGTTCGCTCCGGTGGCGGTCCGGCCGCTGCCGTGCCTGCGCTGTGCGGGAAGGTTTCCAGCATCAGATGTCCGAGGAGGAAGCTGGAGAATTCGCGGTAAATGTGCAGCGATGCTGCGCCGCTGAACCCGCAGCGGTGGAAGGTCTCCAGGAATCCTTCCATCCACCGCAGGCTGCGCAGCGGCGGCCACACCCACGGTGCTGTGGATCCTCGGGTGGCGATCAATGGGAACAGCAGCGGGTGGGCCAGGGCGGTGCGGCGGACACCGTAGGCGACGTCGCAAAGAAATTCCCGCCAGTTCCCGCCGTTCAGGTCCATGTGGGGGTCGTTGTACAGGTCGTCGACGACCCGTTCTACGACGCCGTCCAGCAGGTCTTCCCGGCTGGGGAAGTAGCGGTAGAGCGCCATCGTCTCCACCCCGAACCGTTCCGCGACCCGCCGCATGGTGAAATCGC
>CAXSEW010000307.1:0-2183 GCA_964236185.1 uncultured Nakamurella sp.
CCTCAGAGACCCTCATCATCGCAGGTAGGAGCACCTTTCCCTATGCCCGAAACACGTGAAATCGGGGTTAGCTAGTGAGTGGAGGGCCGTCATGGGCTGAGTTGGAACTGGGTCTGGATACCTTCGGCGACGTGACCGCGGACGCGAGCGGCGTTCCGCAGTCGCAGCCCGTGGTGATCCGCAATCTCATCGAGCAGGCAGTGCTGGCCGACGAGATCGGCATCGACTTCATCGGCGTCGGTGAGCACCATCGCGCTGACTTCGCCGTCACCGCCCGGCGCCTTGGGTGCGACCGCGGTGACGTTGAGGACTGCCGCGTCATAGCTACCGGCCGCGAGCGGAGCGGATTTCGCGGTGCCGACCGACGTTCTGGACATCGCGGCCACTCCCGTGGGCCGGGTGTCCAACAGCCGGACCGGCGCTATCGGGGTGAAAGTGCCAGCCTGCGTTCCGGTGCCGGTCAGGTAGTAGCCGGCGACGTCCGCCAGCATCTGCACCGAACCCGGGGACCCGTTGAACAGGCTGACCCGGCCGCCCGACCCCAGCCGCATGGTGACCAGATTGGCCACCGTCTGGCGGGCGACGAAGTTCAGGCTCGACGCCGTCGGCCGGGCGGTACCCGCCGGGAAGGTGGAGAGGAAGCCGGCGGCGGTGGGCCACCATGATGGTGCGATTGCTGTTGAGCGTCTGCTCGAGGTTCAGGTAGATCTGAGACCCACGCGGATAGAGCACCTTTTCTGGCGGTCCCAACGGCCTTGTTACCTTGGCTGGTCCCGTTGGCAGCGCTGGTCCAGTACGGCTGGTATTACCCCTGGAATAGCACGACCTTCAGGCCCGCCGGCGCCGCGGCGTTGTATTCGGCATTGCTGAGGTCGTTGGTATTGACCGGTCGTAGGAGTAGCCGGCGTCACGCAGGCAATTCATCTGCGCCGGTGATTCCACCGTCAGGCTGTCGAACCCGTGCAGACCCTTGGCGATCCCGGACAACACTCCGGCGGGGCTACCGGCGCAGCGACCAGCGCGGCCACCGCAGGCTGTGCGGCGACCGCACGCCGTGCGGCGCATGCGGGGGTCAGTGCCAGCCGGTGGTCAGTGCGGTGGCCAGCACCGCTGACAGCATTGTTCGAACGAATGAAACGCGACGCATGAATTTTCCCGACCTGTGCGGTGCCTGCCGAAATCGGCCCTCTTTACCTCATGCAACCACACGTCGCCGCCAGGCCACAACGCAGGTAATTGCCGGCGAATCCATTTCCCCCGCTGACGTCAGCTCGAATCCTGCGGCAACTCGGCGACGGTGATCCACCTGCGCCAGCTACCCGATCCTGCAGACGCAGGGAAGCGTGGGGTCGTTCCAGGTAGGTCAACCTCCGGACCTGACCGGCGCCGAGGTGGTGGGCGCGGGTGGCGTCGTGGTGGCGGTGGTGGACGACCTGGTGGACGGCGTGGTGGACGGCGCTGCTGACGACGTGGCCGAGGCCGAGGCGGTCGGCGTGGTGGAGGCCTTGGCCGACGCCTTGTTACTGGGCTTGATGCCTTCCGTAAACGTGGCGATGTTCAGCCGCTCGAGTTCGAGCGATGCATTCATGTTGGCAGCTTGTCCGCCGTTGTTGATACCGAGAGTGATGGCGTTGGCCTGTTCGCCGTTGTAGGAGAAGTGATTGACGAGCTGCAGGACATCGCCGGCTGCCAGCTGCAGAACTGTCGTACCGCCCGCCGGTAAACCGGAATCCCCGCCGAACGTCGTGCCCTGGTAGCTGCCGTTCAGGTAGACGCTGAGCTGACCACCTGTAGAGAACGATAATAGGGCCGACACAGCCAGCCGATAATATCCGGCTGCCGGTATGGTGATCGTCCCGGTGGACGGGCTGTATCCGAAGCTGATGTTCATTGCGACGGTGTCGAATTTCAGCGAGCCTTCGACAGCGACGGTCTGGGCCGTCTGGTTCGACAGCAGGAGATAGTCCTCCAGACTTCCTCCGCCGGGGCCGGCCGGTCCGGTGTCACCGGTATCGCCCTTGTCGCCCTTGTCGCCGGCGGGTCCGGTGGGTCCCGCAGGGCCTGTGGCACCGGTCGGTCCAGCTGCGCCGTCGTCACCCTTCGGGCCGGCGACGCCGGTTTCACCGGCGGGTCCCGCAGGGCCTGTGGCACCGGTCGGTCCAGCTGCGCCGTCGTCACCCTTC
>CAXSEW010000307.1:2283-5632 GCA_964236185.1 uncultured Nakamurella sp.
GGGCCGGCGACGCCGGTTTCACCAGTGGGGCCGGCGGGTCCCGCAGGGCCGGTGGCACCGGTCGGTCCGGCAGCTCCGGTGGGTCCGGCAGCTCCGGAAGGACCGGTGGGTCCGGTCTCACCGGCAGCTCCGTCGGCACCCTTGGCGCCGGTGGGTCCGGTAGCGCCAGTGTCCCCCGTGGCGCCGTTCGCGCCGGCCGGTCCGGTGGGCCCGGCTGGGCCGGCGGCTCCGTCGTCGCCCTTGGGTCCGACTGGCCCAGCGGGACCTGGTGTTCCAGCGGGGCCGGGTGCGTAGTAGCCCAGCAGGTCGACGATAACGTTGGCCGAACCGGCCTGGTTGTACAGGGTGAACGTTTGCTGTTCGTCGACCTTCACCACGACACCGTTGGCGACCGTGGTGTATCCGGGTGTCCAGTTCAACGTGGACGTATTCGGACGTGGCGAGCCTTTCCCATAGAGGGTGACGAAGGAGACGCCGGTGGCGTTGACAACGGTGAGGTTCACGGCAACAGCGGTCGCGTCGACGGGTAATCCGGGAACCTTGATGTCCAGCGTCTGCCTGGCGCCGATCCAGGCCTTCGGCGCGCCCAGGCCGGTCCGGGTGTCCAGTACCCGGACCGGACTCACCGCGTAGAAGCTGTTGGCCGTCGGTCCGCTGGTCATCGGTGCCGGGTCGGCCTGTGCGATGTTGGTGCCCAGTAGTAGTAGCGCACCCGCTGCCGCGAGGGCCGCCAGCCGCCTTCTCCCGGTGACACGGGTCGGCAACATCCTTGTCGTCATTTTGATTCCTTCCGGACCGCCTGGAGAGCCAACGTTGACCGCTGAACTCGTACGGTAAATCAACGGGGATGACTGCGCGGGGAAACGCATTTTTCGGATGATATATCTGCCACCACAGGGATACCGATAGCAAGATCGACAACGAGCCGGCGATGAGCAAAGTTCGACTTCTTACCCAGTGAGTACCCAGGCATTCGGGTATTTGGAGGAAATGAGGCGGTGAGTTTGCTCCATCGCGGCGCGATATCACCCTTTGGGAGCCCTTGTCGCTGACTATGGGTGATTGTTGTCGAGTCACCCGCGCGGTATCAAAGGCGCTTCGGGTCTTGGCGAGGGCGGGCGGAGCGGAACGTACCACCGCGGTCGTCGCGACGCCCGTCATCGACGGCGGCGATCTCGTCGGCAAGTGCGATGGGACAGCTGGAACGGCTGCTAGCGATGACCGGGCGCGATTGCTGTGGTGACGCAGGTACACGGTGTCGCGGACCGCCGGGTCCGTACCGGACCACCGTGCGCTGTGGAATTCTCACGTCGGCAAACTTGTTGACGTGTCATCATGATGCGCGTCATCTAGCCTCTTTCTTGAGACCCCCGGCTCTCCGTTGGCGCGATAGATTTGGTGTTGTTGCGCCGACCGTTGGGTGGCGGGTTCGTCAAATCGCCCGTTGGTCACCTGGGTGGGCCCGGCGACTACAGCGATCCGCCCACGAACGGCAACTATGTGCTGATCGATGTCAGCTACACCTGCACGACCGGCACGTGGGATTACAACCCGTACGACTGGAAGGTTCGTGACGCCGCCGGCCGCACGTACGACGCGAGTGCTTACTCCTCTGGGTGCGAGGACGCGGCCCTGCACTCCGGTACGTTGGGCAAGTCGGCCAAAGCGCGTGGAACGTTGATCTTCGACGCACCGGCCACGGCCCTCACATTTGAGGGCTCTTCAAAGTTGGTAGGAGCCGTGGGGTTGTGAGCAGCGGCATCCGTGTCGGTGGCTGATCTGGGGCTCGCGCCCTTGTGAACTGGGTGTTCTCAGGCACATCAGAACAAAACGCGCGCCGGCGCCGTCACCGGTCCGGCCAGGCCGGCGACCACCGTATTGGTGATCGTGCCGATGCCCTCCACGGTCATCTCCACCACGTCACCGGGATGCAGGGGCGGCGGGTCGATGCGTCCACCGGCTGCCGCTTCGAGTTCGCCCACTCTGCCCCGGATGTCGAGCGCCAGCGGCGCCACGTACAGGTGCACGTCCGACAGCGCGACCGCCATGTCGCCGGTCGCCAGTCCGGATCCGCCGACGGTCAGCCACAGGGAGGTGGCTCCGCCCTCCAGGTCCGCCAGCGCTTCGGCGCCTACGGTCTGTGGGTCCTGCCCGGCGAGGTGCGGACGAATGTCCCAGCCCGACGTGTCGGGGTGGCTCCGCGCACACCCGGGGCAGGGGTGGGCGCACGGTCGGCTGTGCCCAGGCGCGGAACGGTCACGTTCTCCAAGGTGTGGATCGCCAGTTCGGACCACGCGTCGAGCGAGCCCGCATCAGCGGTCGATCGACGGCCTCTGCGCCTCACCTCGGTTGCCGCCTGATTTCCACCTGGTGGCGATCTCATCGTGGCTGGTCGTACTCATTGGCTTCTCGCGGCGCCTACCGGCCGAGGAAGCCGACGGTGTTCATTGCCCACGATGGAATTGCGCAGCACACCGAGGCCGTCGACTTCGACTTCGACGGAGTCACCGGGCTGCAGCAGCCTGGGTGGGGTGCGGGCGTAGCCAACACCGGCGGGTGTGCCGGTGGCCAGTAGGTCGCCGGGCCGCAGGGTCAGGGTGTGTGAGATCAGGGACAGGGTGTCGCCGACCGTGTAGACCATTTCTTCGGTGTTGCCGTCCTGGACGGTCTCACCGTTGACCCGCGTCTGCACCCGCAGGCCCCGGGCCAGGTCGCCGACGTCGGCGGCGGGAATCATCGGGCCGAGCGGCCCGGACCGGTCGGCGTTCTTGCCGAGGATCCATTGTGAGGTCAGCTTCTGCGCTATTCGCGCGGTGACATCATTGAAAGTCGAGTATCCGAGAACCGCGGCCAGAGCTTCTTCCGGGGTCGCATCGACCAGGGGTGCGCCTACCCAGGCGACGATCTCGCCTTCCCAGTCCAATCCCTCTTCGTTGGACGGCACCGGGATTTCCACGCCGCCGACGGTGAGCGACTGCGTCCACCTGGCGAACAGGCTGGGGTACAGCGGCAGTTCCTGGTCGCGGAAGCTACCTTCCGCGGCGTGTTTCAGGTAGTTCAAGCCGATGCAGATGACCCGGGCGTCTGGCAACACCGGCGGCACCAGCTCGATCGACTCGACGGCGAGTTTCGGGCCTACGGGCGACTCGGCGAGATACCGGATCGGATCGGTCCAGAATTCCGTCAAGGGTGCGATCAGGGTGACGAAGCCGGTCTCCTCGCAATGATCCCCGACGAAAACGGGAGCGCCGTGGTCGAGTTGTAGCACTCCAACGAGTTTCATTGCGATATCACCTTTCTTTCGGCCTCGGGCCGTTGAGTCGTGCTGTGCTGGTCTCACTGCTGGCAT
>CAXSEW010000308.1:0-5627 GCA_964236185.1 uncultured Nakamurella sp.
GCGAGGCAAGACCCTCTACCAGCTCACGCAGCTGCGTCGGCACCCGGTGACCGCCACGATCCGACCGACCTCCAGGCGACAACGCGGCCGCTCCCCCAGATACGACGCCAGCCAGCGCTGCGCTGTACGCAACGGAACCCCCAGCCCGATCCGCCGCCCTGGACAGCGGCACGGCATCGAACAGGTGCGGGCTCAACACCGCCATCCGCTCATCGAAGCCTCGCCGCATCGACACTCCTAACCCGAACCGCCCCGACCAGCTAACCCTGACCCGGACACTCTCAGGAGCTCACAGGACGCCGCAGACTACGCCAACTTAGTAGAGGAAACTACGCCACTTAGCGCGAGGACCGACACTCATCGGGTTCCAGTGGTCGTCGCACCAGATCACCTGGAGTTGCGATATGTCTGTGCCGAAGAAGTCTCCAGCTTGGGCCCGGCGCGCCGTTGACGGCCGAGCGGGAGGGCGGGTTCCAGCGGTCGTCGCAACATTTGGCGGCTGACACCGCACGCCCGGTACCCTTTCTTACCGATCCATCTCGTACCGGCGCTATCGTCACGTTTGCAGTCTGGCGTTGATGGCTTCGGCGCTGAACACTCTGTCGACTAACACTTTTGTTAAGCCCATGCGGGCGGCGTCCTGACCGAGTCCGCCGATGCGGACGTCTAGGTTGCGGGTGGCCCGTGGCAGCGAGCGTGGATAGAGGCTTTCCCGGATGCCGGACAGCAGCGGGTTGGAGGCGAGATCTCCGTTGATGATCAGGACGGACGGGTTGAGCACACAGACAACGGCGGCGAGTACTTCTCCGATGCGCCGGCCGGCTTCCCTGGTCAGCCGGACGGCGGTGATGTCGCCGGCGGCGAGCAACGCTTTGACGTCGCGTCCGGATGTGGCGGGGACGCCCTGGGCGGTCAGCGCGCGGGCTACCGCGCGCCCGCTGGCCACCGCGGCCAGGCAGCCGCGGGAACCGCACTGACACAATGCATCGTTGTGACCGTGGAGGCGTACGTGGCCGATGTCGCCGGCTCCCCCGTCGCTGCCCCGGTAGATGGTGTCACCGATGACGATGCCTGATCCGATACCTGTCGATACCTTGACCAGGCAAAGTGAGGCGCTGTTCGGTGCGGTCAATGCCCGTTCGCCCAGGGCCATCGCGTTCGCGTCGTTTTCGACCGCGACGGGCACCGGCAACGATCCGGTCAGATGCTCGCTGATGGGGTAGGCGTCCCAGCCTTGCATCATCGGTGGCTCACTGGGACGACTGGTGTGTGGATCGACGGGAGCTGGGATGGCGATGCCAACCCCGGTCAGTTCGGTCTTGTGACCGACCTTTTCGCGCAGTTCGGCGAATTCATTCTCGATCCGGTTGAGCACTGCTTCGGGGCCGTCTCGGATGTCCAGCTCGATCTCTCGGTCGACGATGATCCCGCCGGAGAGGTCGACTGCGGCGAGCCGCGTGTGCATCGTTTCCACGCAAGCCGTCAGCAGATATGAGTTGTGGTCGTCGAACACGAGCTCGGTGGGCCGCCGGCCGCCGGTGGACCGGCCGGTGCCGGCCTCACGCACCCAGCCGGCCTTCATCAACACATCAACTCGTTGCGCCACCGTCACCCTCGACAGTCCGAGGGCTTCGCCGATCGCGGCCCTGGTGATACTGCCTCGACGGATCAAAGTCAGCACGTCACCGGGTCCGGCAGGGGGGTTCATCAGTTCCTTCCAGCTGTCGTTGCCGAGGGGCCGCCCGCTCGCTGCCCCAGCGCTTCACGAGCAACACAACACTTGGGGCAGTCTCAGCCATCGGACAGCGAGGCCGCCGCTCGCATGGTGCGGTCAGCCAAACTGGAGATCGTGGACCTGTCGTAGCCGAATACGGATGACCGGGTTCGGTCGTGCAGCGGCTCGATCAAGTGCCGGGGCAGCTGGCGTGCTCCTACCAGGGCGCCCATCACCGACCCCACCGTCGCGCCGTTGGAGTCGGTGTCCCAGCCGCTCTGGACTGTGTTGCCAACCGCGGTCGTGTAGTCGCCGTCGCTCCACAGCAGCCCGGCAGTGATCAGAGCCGCGTTGTTCACAGTGTGCACCCAGGAATATCTGCCGTAACGGCTCCAGATTGCCTCGAGCGCCGCGTCCATCGTCCCGCCTGCACGGAAAATCTCGCGCACGAAGTTGACGGCTTCGGCGAGCCGGGATCTGGTGGGAACGACGGTGGTGGCCGCATCGACGACCTCCAGCGGGGTGTCGACGATCATGGCCGCGGACACCAACGCAGCGGCCCACATTTCGCCGTAGATTCCGTTACCACGGTGGGACAAGGATGCGTCCCCGTAAGCCCGGTCTGCGGCCCACACCGGTCGGCCCGGGGACGTCCAGCCGAAGATGTCCCCACGGATGAGGGCGCCGATCCATTCACGGTAAGGGTTGCGATGATCAGCAGTCTGCCCAGCCGGAATGCCTCGTAGCAGATTGAGGTAGGTCGCACGTTCCGCAGTGTAGGTCCGGGCGTACGGCAGCATCAGCAGCCACGCCTCGGCGACATCTGGCGGCGTCAGCGTCGCGCCGTGCTGTTCGACCAGGTGCAGCCCCAGAATGGAATAGTCGATGTCGTCGTCTCTGTCGGAGCCGTTGATATTGTTCCTGGTGGTGCTGGGCCAGCATTCGCGCAGCTGATAGGACGCTGGCATCGGGTCAAGCGCGGGGATGTAGTCCCGCAGCGGGTAGCTGCCGGCTTGTTCGAGGTAAGCGCGAATTTGATTGGGCGGCCACAGGTCGCCGTCTTCGATCGGCTTCCCGAGGTTGCAGCCGGCTATCCGTCCTAGCCAGGACCCGAGCATCCGGTCTCGGTCCAGTGGCCGCGACCGCCCGAGAGGTTCGGCTTGCGGCCGGCTGTCGACGATATCGGATAAGGCGTCGGGTTCCTCAAACCGCCAACTGGCGACCCTTCGCGCGGTCAACAGTTCCTCGTAGATTGCGTCGAGGGCGGCGGCGTCATTTCGATCCACAAGTGTGATCAGCTCTTCCGCTACGGTGACGTCGAATCCGCTTTCGCGTCGTTGGCTGAGCTCATCGGAGGCGATGTCATATGCAATCAGAGGGTCGTGCACGGTTCAGCCTTTTTCTGCGCCGGTGGTCAGGCCACCGGTCAGCAGACGTTCGGTAAAGAAGAACAGGATGACGATGGGCAGGGTCAGCACCACCGAACCGGCCATTAGCACGGTCGTCGGCACTTCGATGCTTCCGGACAGCTGCGACAATCCGAGGGACACTGTCCATCTATCGCGGCGGTCGACGAGGAACAGTAATGCGAATAAGAACTCGTTCCAGGCGATCATGAACACGAACAGTCCGGTGGCCGCGATGGAGGGCATCGATAGTGGCAAGGTGATGCGACGAAGGACACCAAGACGCGATAAACCGTCCATGAGTCCGGCTTCCTCGACGGACACCGGCACTGACTCGAAGTAGTTACGCATCATGTAGATGGACACCGGCACTGTTTGCGCGGTGTAGACCAGGATCAATCCGACGAGCGATCCCCGCAGCCCGATCCTGGTGAACAGGACAAACATGGGTATGGCGACGACGATCGCCGGAAACAAGTAGGACGCCAAGAACAGGCCGTTCACCACCCGTCGCCCGAAGAACGGCAACCGGGCGACAGCGTAGGCGCCCGGTATCGCCACCAGCAGCGCCAGCGCCACTGAGGCCAGCGCGACGACCGCGCTGTTGCGGATGAACCCGACGAAACCCTGTCCGCCGGCCGATACGGGTTTGAGTACGGTGGCATACGTCGAGAAGGTCAAATCATGGAGGGAGATGCCGAGCGACCCAGGGTCCAGTAGCATAGCCTGGATAGGTTTCACCGACAGTAGGAACATGTAGTAAAAAGGCAGCAGAACCGCCACAAGCAGCGCTGCGATCACCGCCCAGCGAATTACGCCGAGAACACGATTCGATCTGCCCCGTCCCACCTTCTGCGATGCTTCCCTTGCCGGTAAAACTGCGGCGGTGGTGACGCCGGCGGTCATACCCGTTCCCCCCGTCGGCGTAGTAACAGCAGGTAGATCCCCAGCAACACGATCAGGAAGATCGACATGACCACAGATTGAGCCGAGGCGGCACCGACGTTGCGTTGAACTGTCAGCAGGTCGTACATGCGGACGCTGGCAACCTGCGTTCCCGCGGCCCCTCCGGTCAGCAGGAAGATGTCGTCGAAGTCGTTGAACGTCCAGATGGTCCGGAGGATCGCGAGCAAACTGAGCACCGGAAGGATCTGCGGCAGCAGAACGTAGCGAAAGGATTGGATTGGGCCGGCGCCGTCCACCAATGCCGCCTCTTCCACTTCCGAGGACGTGGCGGCTAACCGTGCGGTGAGGAACAAAAACGCGAATGGGAAGTACCTCCACCCTTCAAACGCAATCACTGTTAACAGCGCAGTTGGAACGGCCACCTGCCAACCAAAAATGCTGAGGTGTCCGGTTTGTTGGGAGAGGAACGACACCGGCCGGGACCAACCGAACAAGTTCTGTCCGAGTTGGTTGATGATCCCAAACTGTGGATTCAGCATGCTGCGCCACACGAACGTGACGGCGACCACCGGGGCGACGTAGGGCAACAATAGGATTGCCCGCACGATGGTCCGACCTGGGAAGGGCTTGCGCAGTGCCAACGCCGCGACCAGACCCACACCAGTGGAAAGGATCACCGCGCCGATCGTGTAGACGAAGGTCGTTCCCAGGCTGCTCCACAACTGGGTGGAGTTCAACACGCGGAAATTGGTGAGGGTGAGCGGGGCGAATAAGCTGGCGGTGCCGATTTGTATCAGCCGCAGACGTTGGAAGGCGATGAGCAGCGACCACAGCAGGGGCACGACCACCGCAAGTAGCACGATGATCAAGGTGGGTGAGATCAGTGCCAGTCCGGTGCGGGCATCCTGCTGTCGCAGGCTTCGCCCGGGCGAACCATCGGCGGGCTTTGAACGGGTCACAGCCTTCTCCTGGTCAGCGGGCCGGTTAACCGTCAGTTACCTAGGTCGGCTTTGACGGCTTCTGCTTGCTGCTGGGCCTGGTCGGCGGCGTCTTTCGCGGTGAGGTCGCCGTTGATCATTTTGGACAGGACCTGTGGCACGACGAACTGGTCGGCGACTGCACCGGCGAGCGCGCCCTGGTTTTGCGGGATTCCCCAGCGGCTGAAGTTGTTGGGCGCCGTGACCACCGCTTGCAGGACCTGGGGGCTGTAGACCGAGGACAACAAGGCTTTGGTGTCTACACCGGCTTTCAGGTTCGCCCACGCCTTGGTGTACTCGGTGGGATTGGTGGAGGTTCCGGTGCGGGTAGGAACTTTGCCTTCCGGTGCGATACCCAGCCAGCTTTGGTAACCCTGATTCATCATCCAGGTGACGAAGTTCTGGGCCGCTGGCGAGGCACCCTTCAAGATGCCCCACGAGACGATCTCACCGAACGAGGCTGGTTGGGAGCCGTTCGGTCCCTTGATGGCGCTGACGATGCCGGTGTTCTTCGACAGGTAGGTGGGGTCATTTCTGCACTCGGGGCAGGTTGGGAGTGCGTCCTTGCGCAGGCCGGCCAGTTCGTCGAGCCGAGCATGGCGGCGTTCCAGGCGGCGGCAGCAA
>CAXSEW010000309.1:0-5592 GCA_964236185.1 uncultured Nakamurella sp.
TGGAGAAGCGGGGATCGTCGACGGTGAACGTTCCAGCATCGCGCATCACTGCCGCCGCCGCGGCGTGCCCGACGACGATCCAGCCGCCCAACGACTCGACCCACTGCACGGGCCCGCGCCGCCGCAGTTCAGCCAGCGCCAGGTGCGGATCGCTGGTCAGCTCGGCCAGCGACGGGCCTGCGTCCATCACCTGGATCGGCGATCCGCCGTCACGCGGCGAAGATCTCGTCGAAGAAGTTCCGCATGGCGACCCAGGAGCGGCGCTCGGCGGCCGGCTGGTAATCGGCGCCGTGGTCGGGCGCCGCCGCCTCCGGCAGGGTGAAGGCGTGCATCGCCCCGGAGTAGGAGGTCAGCTGCCAATCGACATCCGGCGCTACCCGCAGCGAATTCTCGAATGCGAGGACCTTGTCGTCCGGCACGACGGGATCGGCTGCACCGGTCAGCACCACGATGCGCGCCTTGATCTGCGCCGCGTCCTCCGCCGAGACCGGGGAGAGCGCGCCGTGGAAGGACACCGCTCCGGCGATGTCCGCACCGGACGCGGCCAGGGCCAGGGCCACCGACCCGCCGAAGCAGTAGCCGATGGCCGCTACCCGTCCGGCATCGACCAGCGGCGCCGACAACAGCTGGTCCAGGCCCGCCTGCGCCCGCGCGCGCATCAGGGTCGGGTTTCCGTAGTACTGGCCCGCGACCTGGGCCGCCTCGTCGCCCTGCGGCCGGACGTCCCGGCCGTAGATGTCGGGTGCGAACGCGACGTAGCCCAGCCGGGCCAGCATTTGGCAGCGCACCTTGACGTATTCGCCGACGCCGGTCCAGTCGTGCACGACCAGCACGCCCGGCCGGTTCCTGTCCGACGCGTCGGCGGAGTCGGCGGACTCGTCGCGGGCCAGGTAACCCTGGAGCGCGGTGCCGTCCAATTCGTAGTCGACGTCGGAGGTGACGACGTTCGACGCGCCGACCGGGACGGTGTCCAGCAGCGTGGTGTGGGCGGGTGACAGGGTGGTGGTCAACGGAGCTCCTTGATGCGGGTCGTATCCAACTGGCGCCGGCGAAGTGCCGGTGATTCCATCCTGCACCTCGCCCCCGACACCCAGCCTCGAACACCCGAGAGGACCGACGACGGTGGTCAGCTCCGCCCTCCGACGGCTCGTGGCGTCGCGGTGGCTGCCAGGTGTGCTGCTGCTGATCAGCGTGGTGGTGGACGTGGTGGTCACCGAGCTCGGGCCGGAACCGTTCAACATGATCGATCTGGCGGTCTACGTGCAGGGCGCCGGACACCTCACCGACGGACGGCTGTACGACTTCCTCTCCGGCGAGTCCCGGTTGCCGTTCACCTACCCGCCGTTCTCGGCGCTGGTGTTCGCGCCGCTGCACTGGCTGCCGTGGGCGGTGACCAGGGCGGCGTGGCATGCCGGTTCGATCGCCGCGCTGACCGCGATGCTGTACCTGACGTTGCGGCTGCTGGGCCGGGCGGGGCCTGGTGCCATGCGACCGATCCGGTCGCTGGGCGGCACGCTCGTGGCTGGCACCGCGGCCGCGATGTGGCTGGAGCCGGTGCGGACCAATCTCAACTACGGGCAGATCAACCTGTTCCTGGCGGTGCTGGTGCTCGGCGCCGCGGTGGTCGCCCGGGACGCTCTGGCCGGCGCCTTCGTCGGGCTGGCGGCAGGGATCAAGCTGGTCCCGGCGGTGACCGGGCTGTACATGTTGGCGCAGCGCAGATACGCCGCAGCGCTGTGGTCGTTCGTGATCTTTCTGGCCACCGTGGGGTTGATGGCGGCGATCATCCCGCGGGAGACGCGCCGCTACTTCACGATGTTGATCTTCGACCCGGCCCGGACGGGGCCGATCTACTCGGCGATCAACCAGTCCTGGCGAGGCGCCCTGGCGCGGCTGGCCGGTCACGACGTGTCCTCGTCCTGGGTGGTGCTCTGCCTGCTGACCGTCGTGCTGGGCGCATGGACCACCTGGTCCGCCAGCCGGGCAGGGGACCGGACGGCCGCGCTGCTCGCCGTGCAGATGATCGGGCTGCTGGTGTCGCCGATCTCCTGGTCGCACCACTGGATCTGGGTGCTGCCGGTGCTGACCTGGGCGATCTTCGGGCCGGCCGCCGGCGACCGTCGGGTGCGGTGGCTGGCCGGCGCTTGGTTGCTCGCCGCCTACAGCTATCTCGTTCCCATTCTGGTCGCTCTGCAGGGAGAAGTGCCGGTCAACTCGCGGCCAGCGTGGGAGTCGGCGCTCGGGCTGGTGTACCCCGTCCTGGGAGCGGCGACCCTGGTGGTCCTGCTGGCCGTGAACCGCCGGCCCGTGACGGCCGCAGCGCCTGCGGCGCAACGCGTTCCGTAGACTGCGGCGATACGGCGCGGGTGGCCCGCGCGGATGGTGACGTCGGCTCCGTGCCGGCAGAGGGAGAAACTGCGTGCCGACCGCGTGGTACCGGGTTCCGCTTCGTTGCGCGACGTCCATCGACGTCACCGCCGACGCTGCGCGCCGGGCGCTGCGGCAGCGCCAGGTCTGGGCCCGCGCCGCGACGGCGACCGGGGGGCTGTTCGAGGCGTCGTCAGACACAGCGACACTCGAACCCGCGCAGCTGGTCCGCTTCCGGCCGCGAGCGTTCGGCCGCCTGTTCCTACTGCGGGTGGAGCACGACACCGCACTGCCGGTGCTGGGTCCGGTGGAGGGATCGCTGCGCACCTGGATCCGGCTCTTTCCCTCCGTGATGCCGACCTTGGCAGGGTGTACGGCGTCGGTGCGGATCGAGTGGCTGGGACCCACCCGGATTCTCGACCCGACGCTGCGCCCGGCGCTGGTCCGCTACGGCGAGATGTTGCTCGGCATCACCACTCTGGTCGCGCGGGAACCGATCCGGGTGGTCGCCGGTGCCATCGTCGACGGCGGTCGGTTGCTGGTGGCGCGTCGCCGGGCCGGTACCGGGTCAGCCACTGCCAGTGAAGGCGGGCGGTGGGAGCTGCCGGGCGGCAAGGTGCAGCCCGCCGAGACGGACGAGGAGGCGCTGGAACGGGAGTTGCTGGAGGAACTCGGGCTGCGCACGGCGGTGTACGAACGGATCGGCCCGATGGTGACGGTGCGGCCCGGGATGCAGCTGTTCTGCTACCGGGTGGACCGCGCGGGCCGTGCTGACATCGTCCTCAACGACCATGACGAGTTCAGGTGGGTCGACGCCGATCAACTCGCCGCCCTGGATCTGCTCGACGCGGACAGAGCGCTGCTGGAACCATTACGGGGAGTGCTCGACCGGCAGTCGTGAGGTCGCAATTGGACCGTCAATCTGCCACCGGAGCGAATTGGTCATCCAACGGACATATTTGGCGTGACAGGATGCCACGAACGCGCAACCTGCCTTCCCCGATCCGGGGGAGGGAGTTCCTCTGCCTTCTCCGGGAGAAAACGTGGCATCGAGTCAGATTCGCACTACCCGAGCAACCATGCTGGCGGTGGTCGCCGCGAGCGCCCTCGTGCTGAGCGCCTGCGGCTCCAGCAGCACGGCGTCCCCGTCCAGCGCCGGTTCAAGCTCCACGGCCTCCTCGTCCTCCGCCGGGTCGTCGATGGCACCGTCGTCGGCCGCCATGACGTCCGGCGGGGCGATGGCGTCGAGCTCGGGCGGGGCGATGGCGTCGAGTTCCGGTGGCGCGATGTCGTCGGGAGCGTCCAGCTCGGGCGGTGCGATGTCGTCGACTGCAGCACCGGCGGCCTTGTCCGATGCCGATCTGCAGGCAGCCAAGGCCACCCTGGTCGACAGCAAGTCATTGACCGTCTGCACCTCGTTGCCCTACTCGCCGTTCGAGGTGGACGACGGCACCGGCTCGGGCAAGATCGTCGGTTTCGACATGGACTTCATGGATTTCATCGCGAAGGATCTGGGCGTCGAGCGGAAGACCGTGTCTCTGCAGTTCCCCGGCATCCAGTCCGGACAGGCCATGAAGTCGAAGAAGTGCGACGTCGCCGCGGCGGCAATGACGATCACGCCGGAACGGTCGAAGAACATCACGTTCTCGGCGCCTTACTACGATGCATCGCAGGCGCTGATGGTGCTGAACGACAGCACCGCGACCGATCTGTCCGGTCTGAAGGGCAAGAAGCTGGGCGCCCAGACCGGAACCACCGGGCTCATGTACGCGCAGAAGTTCGCCGGGCAGTACGGGTACACGGTCACCCAGTACGCGCAGATCACCGACGAGGAATTGGCGTTGACCAGCGGGAAGGTGGATGCAGCCATCCACGACCAGCCGGCGTTGAACGACTACATCAAGCAGCACCCGGGGAAAGCGAAGATCGTCGCCAACTTCAACACCGGTGAGCAGTACGGCTTCGGCATGGCACTGGGCAACACTGCGCTCACGAAGGTCGTCGACTACGCGATCGCCAAGTCGAAGTCCGATGGCACCTACTTGTCCACCTACGCGAAGTGGATCGGCGGCAAGCCAGTCTCCGGCTGATCTACCCCGCAGTCGTTCCTCGAATTCGAACGGCTGGACGGAGTCGGGCCACCCGGCCCCGTCCAGCCGTGCTGACGCCCATCATCGTCGTCGTAAAATTGTGGAGAGGAGTTGGCGGTGGCTACACCGGTGTTGTCGAAATCCGAGCCCAGCACGACGAAGCCTGGAATGAGCAGAAAACAGCGCACGACGTTGATCAGGGCCGGCCAGTATCTCCTGATCGTTCTTGTAGTCGTGATCTTCGCTGTGATCGGCAAATGGGGTGACTTCCGGGAACAATTCCTCGATACCCATCAGATGGGCCAGATTTTGGGCCGGATGATCACCGAGGGCTTCAAGAACACCCTCATCTACACGGTCACCTCGTTCGTCTACGGATTGATCGTCGGGTTGATCATCGCGCTCATGCGCCTGTCGCAGGTACGCCTGTATCGCTGGATCGGCACCGTGTACGTCGAGATCTTCCGCGGGCTGCCCGCCCTACTGGTGCTGTTCCTACTGACCTTCGGTGTCCCGGTCCTGTTCGGCAACAACGAGTTGCTGGGCAATTTCTATGTGCTGGTCACCCTCGGCCTGGGCACCGTGGCATCGGCCTACATGGCGGAGACGATCCGGGCCGGAATCCAGGCGGTCCCCAAGGGTCAAATGGAAGCCGCCCGCACGGTCGGCATGCCGCCGGGGTTGGCGATGCGGTCGATCATCCTGCCGCAAGCCTTCCGCATCATCATTCCGCCGCTGACCAACGAGATCATCCTGCTGGTCAAGGATTCGTCGCTGGTGTACGCGTTGGGCGTAAGCGCGGGACAGCTGGAATTGACCAACTTCAGCAACGCTGCGGCCACCGGCGGCATCACCGGTGTCGACACCGGCCCGTCCGCTCTGGTGCTTGCGGGTCTGGCCTATCTGGTCATCACGCTGCCGCTGTCCCAGGCCGTGCGCTATCTCGAGCGAAAGCAAGACAAGAGGAGATGAACCGATGACGACAGCGACGAGTCCCCGGGGCGCCGGGGCTATCTCGGTGAAAGGCTTGGTCAAGAGGTTCGGTTCGGTCGAGGTTCTCAAGAACAACGACCTGGAGAACAACAAGGGAGAAGTAATCTGCATCAGAGGGCAATCCGGAACGGGCAAGACGACC
>CAXSEW010000310.1:0-5589 GCA_964236185.1 uncultured Nakamurella sp.
ATCCCGGGCAGCAGGATCAGCGGTGCGGCGGTACCCGGGTCGACCGGCTCTACCCCCGATTTCGGGTCCGTGGGACGACCGGCGGCCAGTCCGGTGAACAACTGGCCCAACGCCGCCATCGCGTTGTAGATGACCATCGTGCTGCCGGCGGTGAAGTGCTCCCGCGCCGATGCCGCGTCGGCGGTGATGCTGACGACCGCCACCCCGGCGCGGCGGGCGGCGTTCTGGACGCTGCGGATCGCCTGCCGCACCTGCGGTCCGGCCTGCTCGCCCGGTCGGCCCAGGGCGACTGCGAGATCGGCCGGACCGACGAACAGCGCGTCGACGCCCGGTACGGCGGCGATCTGCTCGGCGGCCGCGACGCCCTGCGCATCTTCGATCATCAGCACCACAGCGGTGTTCTCGGTCGCGGCCCGCAGGTGCTCCGCGGCGCCGGCCAGACCCAACCGGCCGGCCCGCGAATAGGTGGCGAATCCGCGGTCGCCCCGCGGCGGATAGCTGGCTGCCCGGACCGCCGCCTCTGCCTGCCCCACAGTGGAGACGTGCGGCACGATGATGCCGGCGGCGCCGAGGTCCAGCACCCGTAGGATCTCCGACAGCTGCCCGATCCGCACCAGCGCCGGGATGCCGGCCGCGGCCGCTGCGCTCAGGTGCTGACCGAGCGGAATCTGGTCCCCCGGCCCATGTTCGGTGTCGATGACCACGAAGTCCATGCCAACGAGACCGGCGAGCTCGACCAGCATTTCGTTGGGCATCCGCAGCAGCGGGCCGAGCAACTGCTCTCGATTGGCCAACCGCTGTTTGAGCGTCGCCGGCATCACCGGCCGACCATACCGGCGGACAGGTCGATGTCGGCAGCATGCAGCCCGGGCATCTGGAGCATGGCCAGCACTGCGTACCCGACCTCGTCCTCCTCGAGCAGTCGGCCGAGCAGGGCCCGCCCGGCAAATTCATCCCTGGCCTGCTCCGGGGTTCGGCCGGTACGCTGCGCGTCCAACGCGAAATTGCGGTCCATCCGCGGCCCGTTCACCGGCCCCGGGGACAGGCTGTTCACGGTGATGCCGAGCGGCCCGACCTCCGCGGCCAGGGTGGTGGTCAGCCCCAGTACCGCCATCTTCGATGCGCAGTACGGGGTGCGGCGGGCGAGCGGTCGCTTCCCGCTGACCGAGGCCAGGTTGATGATGTCCCCGGCGCCGCGGCTGATCATCGGTGGCAGGAAAGCCCGGCACATCAGGAACATGCCGCTCACGTTGACGGCGAACACCGCGTTCCAGTCCGACAGCGACACGTCCACCAGTGCGGCGACCGGTCCGGGCACGCCCGCATTGTTCACCAGGATGGAGATTCGTTCCTCGGCAAGCGTTTCGGCGAGCCGGCCAACGGACTGCTCATCGGCAACGTCCACGGTGGCGACCCGGACCTCGCCACCGGCGAGGACCGCGGTCTCCTCCAGCGGCCCGCTGTTCCGGCCGGTCGCCACGACCCGGACGCCGGCACCGACCAGCTGCCGGGTGATCGCCCGGCCGAGACCGTTGCCGGCCCCGGTGACCAGCGCAGTCCGGCCGGCCAGGGCCGGTCGTTGCGGCAGGGCACGATCGGGTTGGCCGGCCGATCCCGCCGGAGCGGCCGGCGCCGGGTCAGGCATCGGCCGGGACGGCCCGCACGTCGTGGTCGGTCCACGGCAACGTGCCGGTGCCGTACTTGGCGGCCCGCACATCGCCGGAGCGGGCGTGGCCCTCGAACGACTCGACCCGCGCGGCCCGTCCGCAGAGTTCACCCAGGGCCGCACTGGACGCCTGGTCGGTGACCTCCTGGTAGGTGACCGTCTTCAGGTACTTACCCACCCAGAGGCCGCCGGTGTAGCGGGCGGCGCCGCGGGTCGGCAGCACGTGGTTGGTGCCGATCACCTTGTCGCCGAAGGAGACACAGGTGCCCTCACCCAGGAAGAGTGCGCCGTAGTTGGTCATCGCCTGCAGGGCCTCCCGCGGCCGGCGGGTCAGGATCTGGACGTGTTCGGAGGCGAAGGAGTCGGCCACCCGGTAGGCCTCGGCAAGATCTTCCACCAGCAGGATCTGGCCGTGGTCGCGCCAGGCCGGGCCGGCGAAGTCACGGGTCGGCATGTCCACCAGTAGCGTCTCGATGTGCCGGAGCGCCTGCTGCGCCACTGCCTCGCTGGTGGTGATCAGCACCGCCGGCGAATCGGGGCCGTGCTCGGCCTGGCTCAGCAGGTCGACGGCCACGACGAACGGATCGGCGGCGTCGTCGGCGACCACCAGCACCTCCGTCGGACCGGCGAACAGGTCGATGCCGACCTCACCGAACAGCTGCCGCTTGGCCTCGGCGACGTAGGCGTTCCCGGGGCCGGCGAGCAGGTCGACCCGACCGATGCTCTCGGTACCCAATGCGAGCGACACGACCGCCTGCACCCCGCCCAGCACGTAGATCTCGTCCGCTCCGGCCAGCGACATCGCCGCGACGGTGGCGGCGGGGATCACCCCGCGGATCGGCGGTGTGCAGGCCGCGACCCGCTCCACACCAGCCACTTTCGCCGTCACGATGGTCATGTGCGCCGACGCCGTCAGTGGGTAGCGACCACCGGGGATGTAGGCACCAGCGGCGTTGATCGGGATGTTCTTCTGTCCCAGGTGGACACCCGGCATGGTCTCGATCTCGAAGTCGGTCAGCGACTCACGCTGCCGGGTGGCGAACCGGCGCACGTTGGCCTGCACGGTGATGATGTCGTCGATGGTCTGCCGGGGCAGCGATGCCATCAGCTGGTCGATGTCGTCGGGCCCGAGCCGGAAGCTGTCCGGTGACCACCGGTCGAACTGCTCGGAGTACTGGCGAACGGCTTCGTCACCCCGGTCACGGATGTCGGCAATGACACCGCGCACGGTGTCGGCGACCGCTTGCCGACCCGCGGTCACGGTGGCTGCGGCAACGGCCTGCTTGATTGGAGTGATCACAACGCCTCTGTTGTCTGTTCGGTTGGCGGGGCAGTACGGGTTACGGGTGTCGATGGGTGGGGTGCGGCGTCGTCAATCGTCCAGTACGGAAGTGCGGACGACGGCCCACGGGGCCACATATCCGGCGGCGTCCTGCGCCCAGTCCTTCTCGCGCGCCATGTCCCTGACCTCCTGCGCCCAGCGCAGCTGCACCCGGCCGTCGCCGCCGTTGATCACGACCATCTCGCCCGGTTCCTCGGACACCACTTCGAACCGCCGCCACGCACCCACCGGCACGGACAGGGTATCGTCAGGTCCGATTTCCACGGCCACCTCCTCGCCGGGGTGCCCCAGCGTCACCTTCCACCGACCTGAATAGACGATCAGCGCCTGGCTGCTGTCGTGGTGATGGGTCAGCATGCCCTCGCCCGAGTCGGCCCGAAGCCAGCCAAGATTGAAGTTGTGTGGATAGTGCACCGGCGGCACCTGATCGCGGTCCTCCGTCATGCCGTACCCGACGACCTGGGCGAACTGTGCCCGGCCGCCTGGTAGTTCGGTGCAGAGGAAGGGATGCTGCGACCAGACGAGATCCTCCTTCGCGACGATGCGCGACCTCATCTGCTCGGGCGTCCAGTTGCGCAGTTTGGACACCTCGTCGTCGGACAGCGGCGCAATGAGGTCGGTATCGGCGTCGACCACGCCGCCGGCTTGCGTGTCGATCAACTGGTTGTCAGCCGACAGGTAGAGGCCGTGCTCCCGCGCGCCCTTGACGATCGACGGGCCCCAGATGATGCCGCCGGTATTGTCGAATCCGAGAGCGGTGAACAGCCAACCGTTGTCGGCACCGATGTTGGTGAAGCCACGGAAGATCCACGTCGGCACCGTCACGATGGCGCCCTGGTGGAAATCCAGTTCGTTCTCCCCGTTCGCTCCCCAGCGCAGTCGCCAGTCACCACGGAAATTGAGGAACACCTCGGCGGTGAAGTGCAGGTGCAAATTGTTGTTCACCCCGTTGGGCATCGCCGCCGCGCCGATGTTGAAGCCGTGCGGCTCCTCCAGGTTGATCACCTGGTCCGGATTCTGCGTCACGCCCGACCCGATGATCGAGTAGTTCTCCTTCGTCTCGCTGCCGGGCATCCGGCAATCGATGAAAGCCGTGTTGCAGCTGACGTAGTCGGATTTGCGAATGGTGCGACGCGCAAGGTCATCGGCGCTGACCGCGGTGGTGGTGGTGGTCTCCGTGGTGGGCATGACGACAACGGTATACGTATGCAGCCAGGCACGCCAGAGGTATCGGGCAACTGGTCGCCTCGATGTTGGGGCTATCGCGCACGGTGCGTCGTCCTGGTCACCAACTCGACGGGGAATCGCTCGTGGACGGGGCGCCGGGCAGGCCGGGCGAGCCGGTCCAGCAGTAATTCGGCCGACCGGCGGGCCATCGCCTCGAAGTCCACCCGCACCGTCGTGAGCGCGAACGCCGGCCACCGGGCGATGGCCAGATCGTCGAAACCGACGACCGTGACGTCGTCGGGCGCGCGCAACCCACCGGCGGTCAATGCGTTGAGGGCACCGACTGCGACCATGTCGTTGCTGCAGAACACCGCTGTCGGGCGGTCCCCCTCCAGGATGCGGCGCATCCCGTCGAAGCCCACCTGATAGGTGAACCACCCGCGCACCACCCGCTGCGCCGGCAGCCGGACGCCGCCGGTGCGCAGACCGGCACGGAATCCCCGCTCGCGCTCGCCGGCACTGCTCGTCTCCTTCGGCCCGAAGACCGCACCGATCTCCCGGTGGCCCAGGCCGATCAGCAGGTCGGCCACCAGTCGGCCACCGACTGCGTTGTCCGCAGTGACGCTGTCGGCGTCGACCAGGTCCGACACCCGGTTGAGCTGGACGAACGGCACTGCTCGTTCGGTCAATTGCAGCGGCAGCGAGGCGCTGCGTTGCGACGTAGTGAGCACGACACCGTCCACGCTGCCGTCCAGCAGGCGTTCGTCCCCGTGGAGCTCCTCGTCCCGTTCCGCCAGCAGCACCATCCGGTAGCCCTGCGCGGCGAAGGCGTCGTGCAGCGGCCCCACGAGCTGTGGGTACAGCGGATTGTCGACGTCGGCCACCATCGCGATCTGCCTCGTCGATCGGGTGGACAGACTGCGGCCCAGTTCGCTGGGCACATAACCCAGGGTCTCGGCCGCCTGCCGGACGCGCTCCCTGGTGACGGCGGACACCTGGCTGTCCGGGCGCAGCGCGCGGGACACCGTCGGCTGGGAGACGCCGGCAAGACGGGCGACGTCGTGACTGGTGACGGGCATGGGTGCGTCCTGACCGTGTCTGTCCTCGAGCCTCTGAACGATCGTCGCGACCGCCGGGGCGACGAAACCAGCTCGGCGGCGACCATGCGACAAGGCACACCATAGTCACGGCGCGAGCGACCGACCATGCTTTTGCGGCAACAGCGACATACGTATGCCCAGTCGCCCGCCGACCGGGCGGCCGGGTTTCAGGATTTGGCCGCGAACACCTCGAGGGCGATGTTGTCGGGATCGCGGAATTCGAGGATCCAGCCGGCGCCGATGTCTTTCACACCGCCGTGCGCCACGCCGTGCTCGTCCAGGGTGCTGACGGCTGCGTCTAGATCCGCGCGGTC
>CAXSEW010000311.1:0-5575 GCA_964236185.1 uncultured Nakamurella sp.
ACCTTAAGGTGCCTTCGTTAACGTGCGCACGGCCTCAGCCGCCGTCCCGTAGGCCGAACCCCTAACGGGACACCCGGCGCGACACCGATCGGCACCTCGGCGCATCACAACGGCGATTCTCATAAGACCGCCCGCTTAAATGCCCGATCAGCGGGTGGTATGCGGGCCGTCGAACAGGACCTCGCCGTCCAACGCGATGGCTTGGAACGGCTCGGTGTCGACCCCGACCGGATCTACGTCGACCACGGCCTGACCGGCACCACCCGCGCCCGACCGGATCTTCGCAAGGCGCTGGCCGCCTGCCCGCGCCGGCGACACCCTCGTCGGCTCCAAGCTCGACCGCCTGGCCCGTTCCCTGCCCGACGCCCGCGACATCGGCGACGAGCTCACCGCCCGCCAGGTCAAGCTGAACCTCGGCGGATCCGTCTACGACCCCAACGACGCTATCGGCCGGCAGCCGTTCAACGTGCTGGCCATGGTCGCCGAATTCGAGGCCGACCTCATCCGGATGCGCACCCGCGAGGGCATGGCCGCCGCGAAGGCCAAGGGCCGGCTACGCGGGAAACAACCCAAGCTCAAACCCCGGTAGGAAGCGCACCTGGTCGAGCTGTACCGAGCCGCCGGCCACACTACCGCCGAACTCGCCGAACTGTTCGGCGTCGCCCGCTCCACCGTGTACCGGGCTGTTTACCGCAGCCAACCGATGACAGCAACTGCGAACGCTGGCATGTGAATAACGGCTTCCAGCTGGCGGCGGATCTGCGGACGGAGAGCCGGTGGCTGCGGTTCGCCCGCGCCCTCGTCGAGCAGACCCCGGTGCGGAGCATGCTCAGTTTTCGGTTGTTCCTGACCGAGGACAACCGGGCCGCGCTGAACCTGTACGCCACCCGACCCGGGGCGTTCACCGACCAATCCACCGCCACCGGGTCGACGTCGCCGCATACGCCTCGATGGCATTGGTCGCAGCCGCCCGGCACGATCAGGTTAACCACCTGACTTGCGCGTTGGAGACCAACCGGGAGATCGGGGTCGCGATGGGCATCTTGATGGCCAACGGCAAGCTCACCAAACCGGAGGCCTTCGACCAGCTGCGCATCGCCAGCCAGAATGTCAACCGCAAGCTCCGCGACATAGCCGCCGACGTCGCCACCACCGGCACCCTGCCCTCGATTCCACTCAACATCGTGGGACGCTAACCGGTTGTGGTGGTCCGGCCGGCACAGTTTTGAACCGGCCGGACCTCGCCAGGCAAACCCATGCAGAAGAGCGTCCGGCGTACCTACCGCAGTACCCAGCTTCCGTCCCGCTCACCATGAAACGCCAAAGGACCCGAGCCCGAACGGGCGGCGTCTGGTTCACCGTTCAAGGACTCAGCGCTCCCGCAGATTAATCGCATTGTCCTCGCGGACCCGTGGTGCTGGGGCTTGCGCGCTTCCCGTCATTGGATGCAGCGACGGCGCGCCACCTGGCCGGGTCAGCGGTCAAGGACGTCCCCGACGGCGTCCTTGGCCTTGTCGCCGGCCTGCTTGACGTTCGCCGATGCCTGGTCGCCATGACCTTCGGCTTCCAACTGTTGATCGCCGGTCGCTTTCCCGGCGGTTTCCTTGACCTTCCCGCCGGCTTCTTGCGCGGCGTGTTTGATCTTGTCTCCATGGCCATTGCGAACTCCTCTGGTCGCGGACTTTGATAACCACTATCAGGTTCCTTGGACGTGAAGTGATGCAGCCGGGCCCTGCTGATGGTCCTCACCGCCGCCGCCGACGACGCTGTACACCTTCCGGTTGCCGCATCCTTTGCCGAAGAGGGCGTCCGGCTGGGCCGCCGTCCGGGGCTTCCCATACAATTTGGCCACCGGCCTGGCCGGCCTTGTGTGACCGCACCGCGGCGGCCACGTCAGACGCTGGCTGCCCCCGACGACGAAGGAGACGCCCATGACAACGAAAGTAGAAAAGTCAATCCTGGTGAACGTGCCGGTCAGTACGGCCTACAACCAGTGGACCCAGTTCGAGGACTTTCCGCAGTTCATGAATGGCATCACCTCGGTGACGCATGTCAGCGACGACACGTTGCAGTGGGTCGCGCAGATCGCCGGCATCAAGCGTCAATGGGAAGCGAAAATCTTGCAGCAGGTTCCCGATGAGAAGGTCGCCTGGGCCGCTACCTCCGGCGCCACCAACGCCGGGGAGGTGACCTTTCAGGACGTCGGAGGCGGTCAGACATCGGTGCACCTGTCATTGGAGTACGAACCGGAAGGGTTCGTAGAGAAGGTCGGCGACAAGCTCAATGTCGTCGAAAACCAGGCCGAGGGTGACCTGGAACGGTTCAAGAAGTTCATCGAAGCCGAGGGTTACGCCACCGGCGCGTGGCGTGGAACGGTCAACCCAGATGCTCAGGTCAGCACGCCGGGGGTGGAACACGCCGCCGCCTCCAGCGGGGATAGCGGGAAAGCAGGAGTGTCCGGGACGGCAGTGGCCGCGGCGGTCGGACTGGCCGCGGCAGCGGGTATCGCTGCCGTAGCCGCGACGAAGAGCGGACCGGACAAGCAGGAACAGCAGGTCCATCGGGTCCCCACCGGTTCGCCGACCGTCGCGCCGGTACTCACCACGCCGGTGGCCACTGAGGTCGTCGCGCCAGTCACCGCTCCGGAGACCGACCCCCCAAAACCGGAACGGTTTTGACTCCAGGCGGCCTCTATCGGCGTCCGCAGTGGAACGCCACCTGGTAAGCCTGGTGAATCGCTTCGGCGAGGTCGCATCCGCTTTGATGAGTACGAGCGGATGCGACTGATCGGGGTCTTCTCGGCGACGAGTGGACGAAGATCCGCTACCCCAGAGCGCTCTTCGACGCGGACGTCAACCAGTGGATGGCCGACGCCGAGATCGCCGAGACAGGGTTGCCGCCTTCAAATCGCGGTAAGGCTGGTCAGGTAGGTCCGATTCAACTGTACCCGGTTTGGCGCTACGAGGGCCAAGGTCGGCCATGCTTACACAGTACATCGGGTGAGTCCAGGTCTACCGAGCCGCTGAACCGATGACAGGAGCCGGGGTCGACCGTCCGGAAACGAAGGTTTTCGGACGGTGGGGAGCCGAGGTTGCTGCATTCAGAAGGCGTTGCGCAGGCGGAACCGTGTCGAGGTGGGGTTTCGTAGACACCCTTGCGGTTGATGACGTAGCGCCTCACCGCTTTAATGACCCACCGCACGCAGGCGCGGCGATCGGCGCCGGCTGCCCGCGTCTGCGCGCACCTCGGGCGAGTGCCCCGAGGCGGCGCGGAAGCACGAGGATCGTGCTGGCCGGACGGCAGGCCACCTGACAGATCATAACTTCACGCAGTGCTGGCTTTGCGCAGTGCAGTGGATCGGTTGGCCGGGCATGGACTGCGGATGGACGGGCACTCTCAACCACGCTCGGTCATGCTGTCGAGGTCGACGCGGTCGATGTGACCTACGGGGAACTGGTGATCCAGCACCTCAATCACCTGCGTCGGCCCGACCAGCTGCAGCTGGACGTCGGCACTGCATGAACCGTCCGCACGGTACTGGATGTGCAGGGCGCTCAGGACCGGGCGATCGATCCACCTGTCCGAGGCGATGTCCAACGTGTCCAGCATCGACTCCCACTGCCCGACGCCGGCGTCTGTGAGGTAGACGTCGCCGCCGCTGTCAGGGCGGTCACCACGGGCGGATGGCATCATCACCGGCAATTTAACCCTGAGAGTGTTGTGAAGCCGAACCTGCCCCGTGGTGCGCCCCGGAATGCTGTTGGCAGGTGGGGAAACCCTAGGCAGCCTGAGCCGCCCCCTCCGGGTCCTGGCTGAACCTCGTCGAAGTCTGCTTCGCCTGTCATCGAACGGCAGGCTGTCCGGCGCGGCACCTTGCCGACATCAACACCAAGTCCGGGTCTTCGTCGACGGCTGAACAAGCGCATCCGACCATTCTTCTGGACTCAACCAGCCGCAAGCAAATCTCGCCAGAGCCCAACGTGAAAAGTTACGTCAGTGGCGAACCGCTGGTGCTGCAGATGCGCCGAGGTCGAACGCACACTCGGAAAGGGTGGACGGGTAGGCCTACAGCGCGGCAGAGTACAACCGTCCCTTCAACTGAGGCGACTTACCTAGCCGTTGGAGAACTGCATGACATTCGCCGCGGCGGACCCGGTGTCCTCAGGACGCCCATATCCGGTGGTGGAGGTGGGAGCACGGGCACCGTCGGCGTTGGTTGATTTTGTCGGCCGCCTGACTGTGACGCTCGACTGCGGCGGTAGGCAACAGGTCATCACCGGGCTGGGCGCCTATCACGGCGAGTCCGTTCGATTCCACGAAAAGGACATTGCTACCGACAAGGACGTCCGGGTGTGGCGGATCACCCCGGCACCTAGGACGGGCTTCGCCGCCGAGGCGGTTGCCGCCGGTCAGGAATGAACGTGCACAAACGAGTGCTGATGTCGCTGCCCAATTTCTCGACGTAATGGTGATCCAGTCGGATGGCCCTCGATGATGGTGCGCGGCGTCACCTTCAACGCTTGTTGATGGCGGTGATGCGGTCGGTGTAGACGTCGGTGAGGTCGCGGGCGATGTCTGCGACGGCTTCTGACATGGGTGCCCGGGGTAGCTCCCTGCAGGGCGCCGTCCCGGGCGAGCGGCGTCGGCTCGCACGATCTGTTCGTGGAGGAAGACTTGGCTGCGGTGGCCCGGAAGATCCAGCTGAAGTGCGGTTTGCTGGTGGCACTGACCGGCTTGCTGCTGCCGGGCATGTGTCCCGCGGGCAGGGAGACGTCATCAACGTGGCATCCACGGCCGGGTTCCCGCCCACCCCGACGATGACGATTCACGGTGCCAGCAAAGCTTTCGTGGTGTCCTTCACCGAAGCGTTGTGGGTAGGCCCAGACCAGAACGACCGGCGTGCGGGTCCTGGCGTTGTTCCCTGGCCCCACCGAAACGGAGTTCCCGCGGCCACCGATAAGCAGTTCCTCACCCGCGGCCGGCAGACAGCCGACCAGGTCGCCGCCGTGGCGTTGACCGCCTACCAGTCCGGCCGCCGCCCCACGGTCTCTCCGGACGGTCAACTTCCTGCAAGCCAGCGGCCTCCGGTTCGTGCCCTGCTCGGTGATGGCCCGGAAGACGGTTCAGTCACCGGCCCTGACCCAGAATGGGCCTGCACGTCGGGTGGCCGCAGCGTGGAACGATAGCGGCATGCCCGACTCCCCGTCAGTTCCGGCTCCGGCCGGGTACACCGCCTACCCCGACCTGGATCCGAATGCCGGCGAGCCGATGATCACCGACCTGCACGCACTGCGCATGCACCGCAAGCGACGCACCGCGCTGGCGTACCGGGTGTTCGGTGCGCTGCACTTCGGCTCGCTGGGCGATGGTCATATCACCGCGCGGGATCCAGAGCGACTGGACCATTTCTGGCTCGCCCGCAACGGTGTCCCGTTCGGACAAGTCACCGTCGACGACCTGGTTCTGGTCGCACCGGACGGCCGGATCGTGGAAGGCCGGGGCTGGATCAACCCAGCCGCCTACTTCATCCACCACCCGGTGCACGAAGCGCGACCCGACATCGTCAGCGCCGCCC
>CAXSEW010000312.1:0-5574 GCA_964236185.1 uncultured Nakamurella sp.
CCCGCCGACACGGAGGGTGACCAAACCCAGGATTACCCATTGCGTTGGGGGCGTGCTCTCCCCGCTGCTGGCCAACATCGCGCTGTCGGTGCTGGACGATCATTTCGTTCAGCAGTGGAACACGATGATGGCCACCGTGCAGCAGCGGCAGAAACGCCGACGCCATGGCCTGGCAAATTTGCGACTCGTCCGGTATGCCGACGACTTCGTCGTACTGGTGACCGGCGAGCAGGAACAAGCTCGAGCCCTGCGCGAGGACGTGCAGGCGGTCCTTGCCCCGATGGGGCTGCGACTGTCTGCGGAGAAGACCCGTGTGGTCCACATCGACGAAGGCTTCGACTTCCTCGGCTTTAACATTCGAAGGATGCGGAAACGGGGAAACCTCAAGCATTTCGTCTATACCCGGCCTTCGAGAAAGGCGATGGCCTCGATCAGGGCCCAGGGCCATGACCCACAGAGCAACCCTGCACCACGACCCGGGCTATCTCATGGATTACCTCGGTCGGGTGTTGCGTCCTCAGATCGGTCGCGGCGAACCAAGTATGGCCGGAGACGACGAGTCGGCCCAAGACGGGTCGGGATCAGCCGGTGTACGCCTCAGGACAATGATCCGGGCATGCCTTCAACCGGTGCAGGATGACCCGCTGGGTGTGGTTTACGACCGACCGGTTGACTGGGTCGCTCCGTGAGCGGCTCGGTGAGTTTCACCTGCAGCGTGACCGGAGTGTCCACGTGGACGGTGATGGGCTCGCCGTTGTGCAGCAGCGTGAAGTGGCCGTACGGGCCATCGGCGATCGAGTAGATCACCTCGGCCGCGCCGATCTCCACCTTGAGGCGTACCTCCTGCCAACGCACCGAGAAGGTCAGCCGGGTCATGCCTGCCGGGAGCTGAGGGTTAAACGAAAGCTGACCGTCGTGGTCCCTCATGCCACCGAACCCGGCCACCAGTGCCAGCCAGGCGCCGGCCAGCGAAGCGATGTGCAGGCCGTCGCGGGTGTTGTTCTCCAAATCGTGCAGGTCCATCAAAGCCGCTTCGCGCAGGTAGTCGTGGGCCAACTCCAGTTGTCCGACCTCAGCCGCCACGATTGCCTGCGTGCAGGCCGACAGGGAGGAGTCCCGCACCGTGAGAGCTTCGTAGTAGGCGAAGGCACGGGCCTTCTCCTGCGCTGTGAAGTGGTTGCCGCACCAGTGCAGGGCCAGCACCAGGTCGGCCTGTTTCACCACTTGCCGGCGATAGAGCCCGAAGTAGGGGACGTGCAGCAGGAGCGGGTACTGCTTGTTGTCATTGGCAGCCTGGAACGGGAATTGGTCGTGCTGGTTGAAGTTCCGGTCCTGGGCCGGGATGCCGCGCCGGTGATCGTAGGACACCGCCATCACGTTCGCGGCGTCCTCCCACTGCCCGCGTTCATCGTCCGTCACCTGCAGCGCCGCGGCGTCCTGCGGATGACGCAACGCCACCTGCGCCGCACCGGCCAGGTTCGCCTTAGCCATCAGGTTCGTATAGGTGTTGTCGTCGACGTCGGCGCTGTACTCGTCCGGACCCGTCACACCGTCGATGTGGAAACGGCCGTCGTGCCCGTGATAGCCCAGCGACAGCCACAGGCGGGCGGTTTCAACCAGCAGCGGAAGGGCGACCTCACGCTCGAATTTGGTGTCCCCGGTCCATCGGACGTGCCGGATCGCCGCAGCGGCGATATCGGCGTTGATATGCATGGCCGCCGTTCCGGCCGGCCAATAACCCGAACATTCCTGTCCCCGGATGGTGCGCCACGCGAAGGCGGCACCCCGCAGCCGCAACGTCTGCGCACGCTCCCTGGCCAAATCCACAGTCGACAGGCGCCAGCGCAGCGCGTCGGCGGCAGCTTTCGGAGCGGTTGCCGTCAACACCGGCAGCACGAAGCTCTCGGTGTCCCAGAACGCATGTCCGTCATAACCGGGCCCGGTCAGGCCTTTCGCCGGGATCGCCCGGCCCTCTGCGCGCGCCGCCGCCTGGAACACGTGGAACAACGCGAAGCGGACCGCCTGCTGGATGGCCGGATCGCCGTCGACCTCGACATCAGCGCCGAGCCAAAACCCGTCCAGGGCTGCTCGCTGCTCCTTGACGAGTTCGTCCCAACCCGTGTGCACCACTGCCGTCAACGCCGCTTCCACCTGATCCCGCAGCGCCGGGAGCGACCGTGCACCGGACCAGCCGTACGCCACGTACTTGGTCAAGGTGATCTTTTGGCCCGGTTGCAGCTCCGCACCGACGGTGACCCTGGCCCAGTCGTGCTCGACGACCATCTCGGTGGCGCGCCCGGCAGGGGCGTCGATCACATGATCCATCGCCGCCGCCACCCGCAGCTTGCTGGCCCTGGTGCGATGCACCAGCACCGCCCGCAGGTTCACCCCGCGGTGTTCCTCGAACTTCAGCGGTTTGTTCAGCATCGCCGACACCCTGGGATCGCCCAAGATTCCCGGCAACTCCTCGTTGGCGACCAGTTCGGACTGGATCACCACTCGTGTCTGCTCGAGGGCCTCAACCTCGTAGTGGACCGCCACGATGGCCCGCTGCGTCAGCGACACCATCCGGCTCGACCGGACCCGGATGGTCCGGCCGCTGGGTGATATCCAGTCGACGCAGCGGTGCAGGAGTCCGGCGCGAAAGTCCAGAATGCGCTCGTGTGAACCAATCTCGCCGTAACGTAGATCGAACGGCTCGTCGTCGACCAGTAGCCGGATCAACTTCCCGTCGGTGACGTTGACGACGGTCTGCCCGGATTCCGGGTAGCCGTATCCGGCTTCGGCGTACGGCAGCGCACGCGACTCGTAGAACGAGTTTAGGTAGGTGCCGGGAAGTTCGGCAGGATCACCTTCGTCCAGGTTGCCCCGGATGCCGATGTGCCCGTTGGACAAGGCGAACAGCGATTCGGACTGGCCGAGCGTGTCGCTATCGACGCCGATCTCCCGCAGTTGCCAGGGCTCCACCGGATACCGATCGGAGTCGATCACCATGCCTCCAGGAGTTGCGCGAGGTCGTCGACGACGACAGCGGCGCCGTGGTCCCGCAGCTCCGCCGCGTGTTGATCGCCGAGCCGGTTCACTCCGACGACGTAACCGAACCGCCCGGCATGCCCGGCCTGCACGCCGGCGACTGCATCCTCGAAGACGACGGCCGCAGCCGGGTCGACACCGGCCAGAGCAGCACCGGCCAGAAACGAATCCGGCGCCGGCTTACCCTTGAGGTTCCTCTGCCGCAGCGTGTTCCCATCGACCTGGCCCTCGATGAAGTCAGCCAACCCGGTCACCGTCAGGACGTCCGTGGTGTTGGCGCTCGAGGACACCACGAAACGGCGCAGACCCGCGTCCTGCGCCGCCTGCAGGTACCGCCGGGAACCCTCGTACACCCGCACACCGTCCTTGTGGATCCTCGCCAACAGCAAATCGTTCTTCCGGTTGCCGACGCCGACGACCGTCGGTGCGCTAGCCACGTCACCGGGCTCACCCTCGGGTAGGTGGATGGCCCGGGAGGCCAAGAAGTCGCGTACCCCGTCGGCGCGCGGCTTGCCATCGACATACTGCTCATAGTCGTCCTGGGAGAAAGGCTCGAAATTGTGCCCGTCCCGGGCCTCCAGCAGTTCGTCGAACGTCTGCTTCCAGGCCGCGCTGTGCACCGAAGCGGTGTCGGTGAGCACACCGTCCAGATCGAACAGGCACACCGTGATGCCCCCGGGTAGTCCAAGCACGTGCTTCACCTCTCCGAACATGTGGCGGGCCCGCTGACGTTGGCGGGCCGCTAGTGGACGGTACCCATCGTTCGACCCCGCCACCCTGACCATCCGGCTGCACCTGCGCACCCCGCGGCGGCGTCCCGGTACGGGAACCCGTTCCTGTTCCTGATTCCATGCGAACGATGACGTTCTCGATCGGATCGAAGAAGTCTGCCGTGTCGAAGGCAGGAAATCAGCGGGCGCCGGTACCTCCGATCTTCGGCAGGGCCAGAAGCGTCCGGGCGGCTTCTGCTACGGCGGCGGCCCGGCGTTTTGAAGTGCTCACGTTGAGCTGTGGATTTTGGCGGTTGGTGACGTGCACGTTCAGGTGGCCGGGTGGCGGGCCGTCAAAGTGGCGTAGGCGACGATGTTGCTTTCGTAGCTTCCGGCGGCCGGGTCGAACGTTCCGACGCAGGTGATCAAACGTAGACCGGGTGGTTGATGTTGCCATAGACCGCGGTGGAGGAAACGCCGATTTCGGGTAGGCGACGACTTTGTCGACGGTGAAGACGGCGACGATCCGGTCGGTGAGGGTGACTTCTACGGTGGCGCCGGGTTGCAGCGCGCCGAGTTTGAAGAAGACGCCCGGCCCGTATTTGGCGGAGTCGACGTGTCCGAGGATCACCGTCGGTCCGATCTGTCCCGGCGTCGGGGGGTATTTGTACCAGGTTGGCGCCGATGTACACGACGTCTCTGGCTTCTTCCACCGATCGCCGTTCGACCGACCGCTTCCCGTTACGGAATTATCGGCTCTGTTACGAAACCGTCGACGTTGTGCGGCTGCGGTGTGCGGCGACCCGGCACCGGTCGCTGCAGTACTGGGCAGGTCGTCCCCCCGCGCGGCCGGCCGGCCCGGCAGCGGCGTACCGCACCGCCGACACGCCGGGTGCGGTACGGGCGGTGACATCACCGACGCCGCCTCGTCCAAGCCTGTCGGCTGGTGGGTGGCCGGCGCTTCCTCCGGTGGTTGCAGCAGGTGCGGCGGTGGACCGCCCCGGCCGGGCCACCGGTAGCTCACCACCGTCCCCGGCAGACCGCCGATGACACGTCCGATCGAAATGGACGTGTCGACCGGCGGCAGCGCTGACGTCATCAACGCGGTCATCATCGCGGCGTCCCCGCGGCTCACTGCCGCCAGCACCCGAGCAGCGGCCACCACCGCGTCGCCGGCCCGCTGCTGCGGATAGCTGGTATCGGTGGACCACTGCTGCACGGCGTACTCGGCCGTCATCCCCTGGCGCTGCTCCACCTCGGTGGCCCGGCTGCCGTGGAACAGCCATCCCACCGCCGCGGCGACCGGCGACACCCGCCGGGAAAACATCAGTTGCTCCGCCGCCAGCGGCGAACCGACGCCGTACCCGCTCAACGCCGCCGCCCGTTCCGACAGCAACGCCCGGGTTGGACCGTCCACCCACCGGACACGCCACGACGGCGACTCCCACTCCACCACCACCGGCACCCCGGCCAACTCCGACAGCACAGTCGCCCAGACCTTGGCCGCCGCCGACCGGGACCTGGCCACAGGACTCCTAATGTACTGTAACGAAACCTTTCACCGTGCTGAACCCGGACCCGGGCGACAAGACAATGGTCAACTCCGTGTCCTCGACGACTGTGGGCAACAGCTGCCCCGCCGCCTCGGGCAACGCCGCCTGCACCTCGACCGTCGCGGTGCTGACACCCGCCCTGACCATCATCAAGACGTCGAACCTGACCACCGCCACCCTGGGCAGCACCATCACCTATACAGTGCAGGTCACCAACTCCGGGCAGACGGCCTACTCAGCGGCCACCTTCTCCGACTCCCTCGCCGGCGTGCTCGACG
>CAXSEW010000313.1:0-5570 GCA_964236185.1 uncultured Nakamurella sp.
ACAGCTTGTGCCCGGTGGAGCTCAGCGAGATCACCCGGCCTCCTCCGGCAGCGGCCAGCGCGGGCCACAGGAGGTTGGCCAGGACGTAGTGACCGAGGTGGTTGGTGGCGAACTGGGACTCCCAACCCGGGCCGACGCGGACCAGCGGGCTGGCCATGATGGCCGCGTTGTTGATCAACAGCTCGATGTTGCGCCCGGTCGCCAGGTAGCGCTCGGCGAAGCCGCGCACCGAGGCGTGGTCGGCCAGGTCGAGTTCCTCGACCCGCACCGCGGTGCCCAGTTCGGCCAGCACCGTCTGTGCCTGCGCCGGACGCCGCGCCGGTACGACCACCTGGGCGCCGGCGCCCGCCAGCGCCTTCACCGTTTCGAGCCCGAGGCCGGAATACCCGCCGGTGACGACTGCGGTGCGACCGGCGAGATCTACCCCGGCCAGCACGTCCGCGGCGGTCGACCGGGGGCCGAATCCAGACCCCAGAGCGTGCTGTGCGGTAGACATGCAGTGCAGCCTAAGCGCGTCCATCGAGGGAAGTGAACCAGCAACTGTGAGCAGCACTCCCCCGGCACAGGGGCCCGCCGGCAAGAACCCTGTGGGCAAGAACCCCGCCGGCACGAACAGGGCGTCCCGGCAGGCGGCCGTCCGCCAGCAGGCGCTGGCGGCCCGGCAGGCGCAGGCGACCCGGGCCCGACGGCGTCGACTGCTGCTGACCGTCGGTCTACCGGTGCTCGTCGTCATCCTGGTGGTCGTCGGGTTCGTCATCGTCAAGGCCTCGAAATCCCCGGCAGCCGTCGCCGCTACGCCCAGCGGGACAGCCGGCTCGGCTCTGGAAACATTGCTGGCCTCCATCCCGGCCGCCACCTTCGATGACGTCGGGGCCGGCGTCGGCGTCAAGGCCGCCGCGAAGGTCAGCGGGGCGGCCCTGATCGCGAACGGCAAGCCGCGGGTGCTCTACGTCGGCGCGGAGTACTGCCCCTACTGCGCCGGTGAGCGCTGGGTCGTGGTGGCGGCACTGTCCCGGTTCGGCACCTTCCACAACCTGGGGACGACCTCGTCGGCCGCCGCGGACGTGTATCCCAGTACCGCGACGGTGTCCTTCCACGGCGCCACCTACACCAGTTCGCTGCTCTCCTTCACCGGCGTGGAGGAGGCGACGAACATCGTGAATTCCAGCGGCACCGGCTACACAGCGTTGGACACCCTCAGCGCCGCGGACCAGAAGATCAATGCCACGTACAACTCCAAGGGCTCCATCCCCTTCGTCGACTTCGGCAACAGGTTCGTGATCGTCGGCGCCAGTTACGACGTCGGCCTGCTGCAGGGACTCGACCAGGCGCAGATCGCCGCCGCGCTGGCCGATCCGAACACGGCCGTGGCCAAGAACGTCCTCGGGGTGGCGAACATGATGACCGCGGCGCTGTGCCAGCTGACGAACGGCCAGCCGGCGGCCATCTGCTCCTCCAGGGCGGTCAGCACGGCGACGTTGCCGTGACGTCGGCCCAGCCGCGCACCAGGTCGGCACCGGCCTGGACGGCGTTCTCGCTGTCGGTGCTGGGCGTCCTGGTCTCCGGGTATCTGACGTTCGAGCACTTCACCGACTCGGCCACGCTCGCCTGCTCCGACAGCGGCGCGATCAACTGCCTGAAGGTCACCACCAGCAAGTGGTCGGTGATCGCCGGAGTGCCGGTGGCGGTCGCCGGCCTGGCGTTCTTCGTCGCCATGACGCTGCTCTGTGCGCCCGCCCGGTTCGCTCGAGGTCTGGGGTTGCTGCGGGTAGTGGGCGCGGTGGTCGGCATCGCCATGGTGCTGTGGCTGGTCTACGTGGAGTTGTTCGAGGTGGACGCGATCTGCCTGTGGTGCACCGCGGTCCATGTCATCACGCTGCTGTTGCTGGCCGCCGTGCTCTGGTGGCGGGAGAGCGAGCGTACGGATTGATCCGGCTGGATCAGGAGACGGTCACCGGGGCCCTGGCGGTCGGCAGCGGCCGGATCTGGAAGGACACCAGTGCGGCCACCAGACACATCCCGGCCGCTCCGAACCAGGCGGTCGTGTACGCGCCGGTCTGATCGCGGATCACGCCGGCTGCGACCGAGGCCAGCGCGGCACCGACCTGGTGGGAGGCGAACACCCAGCCGAAGACGATGGTGCCCTGATCGCCGAACGCCTGCCGGCAGAGCGCCACCGTCGGCGGCACGGTCGCGACCCAGTCGAGCCCGTAGACGATGACGAAGGCAATGATGCTGGGGTGGATGGCGTCGGACAGCAGACCCGGCAACATCAGCAGGCCGACGCCGCGGAAGCCGTAGTACAGCGCCAGCAGGACGCGTGGATTGACCCGGTCGGTCAGGTAGCCAGAGCCGATGGTGCCGATGATGTCGAAGATCCCGACGACCGCGAGCAGGCCGGCCGCGGTCGTCTCACCGAGGCCGTGGTCGTGGGCGGCCGGAATGAAATGGGTACCGATCAGTCCGTTGGTGGTCGCCCCGCAGATGGCGAAGCCGGCCATCAGCGCCCAGAACGTGCGGTGGTGGGCCGCCATGCCGAATACCTGCAACGCGCGCCTCGCCGAATGAGCCGGTGGTGACGCGTTGTCGGGTGCGCTGCTGCCATCAACGGCCGGATCGGCGACGGCGACCTCCATGCCCGCCGGCATCACCGGTGCGCCGTAGGCGGTGACGCCGCGATCAGCAGGGTGGTCGTGCAGGAAGGTGAGCACCAGCGGCACCACCGCCAGCGCCGCCCCGGCGATGATCATGCAGGCCAGCCGCCAGCTGCCGTTGACGGTAACCGCCGCCAGGATGGGCAGGAAGATCAGTTGGCCGGTGGCACTGCCGGCGGTCAGGATGCCCATCACCAGACCCCGCCGCGCAACGAACCAGCGGGACGCGATGGTGGCGGCGAAAACCAGTGCCATGGAACCTGTGCCGAGCCCGACCAGCACTCCCCAGCACAGGATCAGCTGCCACGGGTGCGCCACCAAAAGGGTAAGACCGCTGCCCGCCGCCACCAGGATCAGCGCGCAACCGACCACCCGCCGGATGCCGAACCGGTCCATCAACGCCGCCGCGAACGGTGCGGTCAACCCGAACAGCACGAGATTGACCCCGACCGCTACCGACAACAGCCCACGCGACCAGCCGAACTCGGCCTGCAGCGGGATCATCAGCACGCTCGGCGCCGCCCGGAATCCGGCCGCACCGAGCAGGGCGATGAAGGCCACCGCCGCCACCAGGATGGCCGGATGAATCCTGCGATCGCGGCGCGTCGACCGGTTGGTCATCGACTCTCCTCGATCATCGACTCTCCTTGATCATGGACTCTGCGGCGAAGCTGACTTGTTTGACGATAGCCAGGTGAAGAGCAACACTAGTGTTGTCGGACGTCGCGGGCAAGCGCCTGCCTGGCAACCGTTGTCGCGCCGTTGCCGGACCGAAATTCGAGGAGGTGGTCATGCCGCTGCGTTCGGACTGGTCCGACGACAGGTGCCCCATCGCCCGGTCGCTGGACGTCGTCGGCGATCCGTGGATCCTGCTGCTCATCCGGCAGGCATTGTCCGGCGTGCGCCGGTTCGAGCAGTTTCGCGCCGACCTCGGCATCGCCGACAACGTATTGAGCCGCCGCCTGCAGGCGCTGGTCGACGCCGGGTTGATGCAGCGCTCCGCCTACCGCGGCGGTCGGACCCGGCAGGAATACGTATTGACCGAGGCCGGCGCCGACCTGCTGCCGACCATCAACGCGCTGGTGCTCTGGGGCGAAAAGCACCGTCCACACGCCGATCCCGACGTGTCGATGCAGATCGTGCACGCCGACTGCGGCGCGGTGACCGGCACGCCGGACACCTGCAGCGAGTGCGGACAACCGATGGTGGCGGCGGAAGTCAGCTGGCGGAAGTCATGGCGCACCGGCGATCTGCCGCTCGTCGGGGTCACTGCAGCACTGCCGACAACCGGTCGAGGAACGGCACCTGCCCTTTGACGAGCAGCGTTCTGGCCTGATCGATACCGCACCACTGCGCGCGATCGACTTCCGGAATCTCCATCGTGCGACCGGATCGCGGCGGCCACGGGATGACAATCGTGTTGCTGATGATGGTCTCGGCATCGAAGTCGCCGCGGCGGGCGAAGGCGATGACGGTCTTGGCGGAAGATTGCCGGACACTGCCCAGTTCGATGGTGTTCCCGGCCGGCGGCGGTGAGCCCAGTTCTTCGGTGAATTCCCGAACGGCCGCGCTGGCCGGATCTTCGTCGGCCTCGCATTCGCCCTTGGGAATGGACCAGGCACCGGCGTCCTTCTTCGCCCAGAACGGGCCACCCGGATGGACCAGCAGCACCTCCGCAGCACCTCCGTCCGACGTCCGGAACAACAGCAGTCCAGCGCTTGTCCTCACCCCTGCAGATCCTGCCAGACCCACCGCCGATCGCTGGGTCCCGCGGAGTAACGTGCCGCCCCATGAGCACCCACCCCATCACCCTTTTCACCGGTCAATGGGCCGATCTGCCGTTCGAGGAGGTGGCCCGACTGGCCTCCGAGTGGGGCTACGAAGGTCTCGAGATCGCCTGCTCCGGCGATCATCTCGACGTCGACCGCGGCGCGGTGGACGACGACTACATATCCTCCCGTCGGGAAATCCTGGAGAAATACAACCTGCAGGTGTTCGCCATCTCGGTGCACCTGCAGGGCCAGGCCGTCTGCGACGACCCGATCGACGAGCGGCACAAGAACATCCTGACCAAGTCGGTCTGGGGCGACGGCGATCCGGAGGGTGTCCGTCGCCGGGCGGCCGAGGCCGTGAAGAACAGCGCGCGCACCGCGGCTCGGTTGGGGGTGAAGACGGTCATCGGGTTCACCGGGTCGTCGATCTGGAAGTACATCGCGATGTTCCCGCCCGCCTCGCAGGCGATGGTCGATGCCGGTTACCAGGACTTCGCCGACCGTTGGAACCCGATCCTGGACGTTTTCGACGAGGTCGGCGTGCGGTTCGCGCACGAGGTCCATCCGTCGGAGATCGCCTACGACTACTACTCGACCCAGCGCGCACTGGAGGCGATCGACCACCGGCCGGCGTTCGGCATCAACTGGGACCCCTCGCACATGGTGTGGCAGGGCATCGACCCGGTGCAGTTCATCTGGGACTTCCAGGACCGGATCTACCACGTCGACTGCAAGGACACCAAGGTCCGGACGCCGGACGGACGACGCGGCATCCTCGGGTCGCACCTGGGTTGGGCGGATCCGCGGCGCCGCTGGGATTTCGTCTCGACCGGGCGCGGCGACGTGGATTGGGAGGACTGCTTCCGGATGCTGACGACGATCGGCTACGAAGGACCTATCTCCATCGAATGGGAGGACGCCGGCATGGACCGGTTGCACGGCGCTCCGGAGGCCATCGAGTTCGTCCGGTCGCAGCTGTTCGACCCGCCGGCGACGTCGTTCGACGCGGCGTTCTCCAGCGGCGACTGACCGTCAGGGGACGCCCTCTGATCGAGTGCCCGGCCACCAGTTATCCACAGGTGGTGAAGCTGTCCACATCTCATCGGCGACGACTTTCCCGTTAGCAGCTGTGGGGCCACGGTTG
>CAXSEW010000314.1:0-5558 GCA_964236185.1 uncultured Nakamurella sp.
ACCGAGACGCGCGGCGTGCCGGCGATCACGGTCAGCGCCGGCATCGGAGCGGTGGAGAACCGGGCCGTCTGACCCGGCAGCCCGCCCGCGAAGTTCGCCAGTGCGGTACCGACCAGTCCGGACAGGCCCGGTAGCGAGGAGATGCCCGCGGGCGCTCCACCCGGCGGATTCAGCACCGACTGCGTGCGGCCGGTCAACGGCAGACTCACTGCGCCGACCGCCGTCGCACCGGACAGTCCCGGGTAGGCCGGGACCTGCAGTGTGCGGGTGCGGGCCCGGCCGGTCTCCGACAGCGGTCCGTCCACGCTGTAGGTGAAGGCGGTCGACGGTGCGGCGCCGGTGCGGGTGAGGTAGTGGGTGAACCAGCCGGTGATCCGGTCCCTGGTCACCTGGTCCGGACTGCCGCCGTCGTGACCGCCGTTGTACCAGGTCAGCGCCACCGTGGCGCCGTTGGCGGCGATCGCCCTGGCGTTCGCGTCCGACTGGTCCAGTCCGAACAGGGTGTCCTTCTCGCCCTGCACCAACAGGGTCGGCGCGGTGATCTTGCCGACCACCGAATTCGGGCTGGATTTCCTCAGCAGCGCCGTCAGCGCCGCGGGTTCGCGACCGGTCTGCGCTGCCTGCGAGTAGGCGGCGCAGATGGCCAGCATCAGTCGCCCGCATCCCGGGTTGGTCGCCGCCCCGGCGGGCGCGGATGTGGGCGCGGCCGCGCCGGTCGAGGCTGAAACACCCGTAGCCGAACCAGCCACGCCCGAATCAGCCGCGCCCGACCCAGCCGCTCCCGACCCCGCCGCTGCAGCGGTGGTCACCGGCGCGCCGCTCGCCGGATCCTCGTCGGCCGCGCCCGTGGTCGGCGCGGCGGTTGCCGTGCTGGACCGGGTGGACCGTCCGAAGCCGCTGTCGCCGCTGTCGGCCTGGGCCGTGGTCGTCGCGCCGGTCAGCGAGGCGCCGGAGATCACCGAGGCGATCAAGTTCGCAGCCCACGATTTCTTGAACACGCCGTCGCCGGCCGCGGTCGCCTGCGCCGGAGTACCGGCCGACGCGCCGCCGGTGTCCAGCGCATTCGGGAACAGGGATGCCGAGAGGTCGTTCCAGGTGATCACCGGCACGACGGCGTCGATCCGTGGGTCGGTACCGGCGAGCATCAACGAGAGTGCACCGCCGTAGGAAGCCCCGGTCACCCCGACGCGCGGGTCGCCGGGCTTGTCGAGCAGCACCTCCGGACGAGTGGCCAGCCAGCTCACCAGGGCTCTCGCGTCAGGAATCTCGTAGTCGAGCGAGTCCAGCGCGATTTGTCCGGTGGAGGCGCCGAAGCCGCGGGCGGAGTACGCCAGCACCACGAAACCGTGCCCGGCCAGGTCCCGGGCGTCACTCGCGATCGACGCCTTCGAACCGCCGAACCCGTGCGCCATCAGCACCGCTGGCAGTGTGGCGGTGGCCGCTGGTTCGTAGAGCGTCGCGTCGATGGACACCGTCCCGGACACGCCGGGACCACCCGGTACGGTCACCGTGACGTTTTCGGACCTGATCGCCGCGGCGGCGGTGGAACGGCTCCTGGGCAGTGTGGCCAGCACGACGGCGGCGAGCACCACCAGCACCACGACGGCGGCGACCCACTTGCTTGTCCGGCCGGCCAGCAACCGATTCCATCGGATCCTCACCAGCGGGGCCGGGTGCACGCAACGAGGGGGCCGAGGGGGTGTCGCACGACGGCAGACGGGTGGGGCATGTCATCAGGGTGCCACGGCGACGGTGCGGTTCGTTTGAGGTCAGCCGAGGGCGGATAACGGAGCCAGCGTGAAACCACAGGACATCGGACTGCTCAGCATCCCCGGCCGACCGGCCATCGCGCCGGACGGCACCATTGTCGTGGCGGTGACGAGCCCCGATCTCGACCAGGACCGGTATGTCGGCTCGTTACGGGTGATCTCCGACGGATCGAGCAGACCGTTGACCTTCGGGTCGCGTGATTCCGCCCCGGTGATCTCGCCGGACGGCCACACGGTGTGCTTTCTGCGGGCGGGCGAGAAAGGCCCCGCCCAATTGCAGGCGATCGATCTTCGTGGTGGCGAGTCCCGGGCACTGGCAGCGCACCCATTGGGCGCCGGTGTTCCCGTCTTCTCCCCGGACGGCCAGCGGATCGCCTATCTCGCGGCCGTGCCCGATCCCGGTCGCTACGGCACCGATCCCGATATCGGCAGCGAGGCCGAGCCGCCTCGACACATCGACCGCATGTCCTACCGCCGTGACGAGCGCGGCTTCACCATCGACAAGCCGCAGCAGGTGTTCGTGCTGGAACTGTCCGAGCCTTTCAGGGGCGGCGAACCCCGCCACTTGACCGCCGAACCGGCCATCGTGGGCGGCCCGACGTTCCTGCCGAACGGCCGGGTCGGGTACCTGCGGGCCAGCGTGCCGGACCGCCCGCAATGCGAGTTCGCGACGGTCGTCGCGGATGCAGCCGAACCCGTCGTCGGCGAGTTGCTCACCGAGCTTCCCGGCTCGGGCACCCAGGTGGTGTGCGCCGACGACACCCTCTACTACCTGGGCGCCGAGTTCGAGGGCATCGATGTCGCAGGTCGCACCTCCGGTCTGTGGGCGCTGCCGGTCGGCGGAGGATCACCGCGCCGGCTCACCGGCCTGGAGGTGGAGGTGGACACCACGACCTGGCCGGTGGTGCTGCCCGATGCCGTCCTGGTGACGGTGATGGACCGCGGCGCCGTGTCGTTGCTGGCGGTACCGCGATCCGCCGACCGGGCCGCGCTGAGCGAGCTGCCGCCGGTGCTGGCCGGGCGACAGGTGGTCACCGCCTTCACAGCGGCGCCGATCGATCCCACCACCGACTCGGACGCCCGCGACTTCCTGGTCGCCGCCGTGGTCGCCGGCACTGGTACCCCGGGCGAGGTGATGTCCATCCGGGTCGGGCCGGACGGCACGCCGGCGGAGCATCGCTGGCTGACCGACCTGGCAGCACCCCTGCGGGACAGCGGGATCGCGGAACTGACCGAGCTGACCGCGACGTCGCCCGACGGCTATCCCGTGCACGGCTTCCTGGTGCTGCCGCCGGAGCCCGGCCCGTACCCGGTGCTGCTGGTGGTGCACGGCGGGCCGCACGCCGCCTACGGCTGGGGACTGTTCGACGAGGCGCAGGTGTACGCGGCGGCCGGGTACGCGGTCGTGCTGCCGAACCCGCGGGGCTCCGCCGGGTACGGCTTCGAGCACGGTCGGACCGTGCTGGGCCGGCTGGGGAGCGTCGATGCCGACGATGTGCTGGCGCTGTTGGACGCCGCGCTCGCCCGGCCGGATTGCGACGACGACCGGGTCGGCGTGATGGGTGGTTCCTACGGCGGCTTCATGACGTCGTGGCTGGCCTCGTACGCGCCGGAGCGGTTCACCGCCGCTATCAGCGAACGCGCGGTCAACGCCTGGGACAGCTTTGCCGGTTCGAGCGACATTGGTTACTACTTCGCCGAGAACTACGTCGGCGCCGACCGCGACAGCCAGTGGCGGGCGTCCCCGCTGGCCTACGCCGACGACATCGCGCTGCCGCTGCTGATCATCCACTCCGAGCACGACTGGCGCTGCCCGGTCGAGCAGGCCCAGCGACTGTTCGTGGCGCTCAAGCGTCGCGGCGCCGAGACGGAGATGCTGCTGTTCCCGGCCGAGGGGCACGAGCTGTCCAGGTCCGGTCGACCACACCACCGGCTGCAGCGCTTCGAGGCGATCCTGGACTGGTGGGAGAGGTACCTGCCGGTCTCCCGCTGACCGGCGACCGGCGTCCGGCGTCCGGCGTCCGCTCACCCTCGGCTGCGATGGACCTCCCGACCCGCGGGCGGTTTCGGCTGTCGGCGTAAATTCGACTGCTGTTGGGCCGCCTGACAACTCGGGACAAATGTGTACGGTACGGTTTCGTACATGACCAGCACGAGCCGCGACCGGGCCACGTCCCCCCGTCGGATGGCACTGTTCAGCTGCCCGGTGTCGGCTGCCGCCGGCCGCAGCGCGATTCGCGAGGCTGCGATCTGCCAGGCCGTCATCGAACTGCTCAACGAGAGCAGCTACGACTCCGTGTCCATGGACGCCGTGGCCGCTCGCGCGAAGGCATCCAAGGCGACCATCTACCGCCGGTGGGCCAACAAGGAAGAACTGGTGGTGCATGCGCTGCGCCAGTTCTACTCGGTCGGCAGTGGGGACGTGCCCGACAACGGCAGTCTCCGTGAGGATCTCATCGGTCAGATCATCGGGCAGTTGCAGGACTCGAGGATCTTCGCCGCCAACACCGCAGCGATCAAGGCTCTGGTCTACGCCGCGCCCAATAACAGCCTGTTCGCTGAGCAGCTCCGAGAGTTGTTGCAACACATGCAGTACGACGTCCTGGGCACGATGCTCGCGCGGGCTCACGCCCGCGGCGAGTTTTCCCGGCCGGTCGATGTCCCACTCGTGTTCGAGGTGGCGCAGGCGCAGTTCTGTTCGCGAAGTGGCATGTCATCGGGAAAGTTGGATGTCCAGTACGTCGCCCACGTCGTCGACGACGTCTTGATGCCCGTCATCCGGCATGCCGGAGCAGCCGTGCTCGCGACGTCCCCATGACCTGACCTGCGGCTCGATCAAGGGCAGCGATCCGGGCCGACGACGGTCCGCCGAAGTGCGCAGTTTTCATGGTTCTCGCGACAGAGCTGTTGGCGTGAGCAACACCCGACTGTCGGTACCTACCGACATGCTGTCCACGTCCCGGCCGTTCCGCCGTGACCGTACCTTCCACAGCGCCACATTTCTAAGAGGAGTTCCCAGTGAGCAGTCCATCCACGGACCTGAAGAAGTCGGAGTCCGCCAGCGACCTCGATCCACGACGATGGCTGGCCCTCGTCGTCATCGGTATCGCCCAGCTGATGGTGGTGCTGGACGCGACCATCGTCAACATTGCCCTGCCCGACGCGGCCACGGCGCTGCACATCTCCGACGCGAACCGACAGTGGATCGTCACCGCGTATGCACTGCCGTTCGGCGCTCTCCTACTGCTCGGTGGCCGCATCGGCGACTACCTCGGGCGCAAGAAGATCCTGATGATCGCGCTCGGCGGATTCGCCCTGGCCTCGGCCCTCGGCGGCATCGCCCAGAACTTCGTCATGCTGGCCGGTGCGCGGGCGCTGCAGGGCATCTTCGCCGCCATGCTGGCACCGTCGACCCTGTCCATGCTGACCGTCACCTTCCGGGACCCGAAGGAGCGCGCCAAGGCGTTCGCCGTATTCGGTGCCATCGCCGGTGGCGGCGCCGCGGTCGGCCTGGTGCTCGGTGGCCTGCTCACCGAGTACGCGACCTGGCGCTGGTGCCTCCTGGTGAACATCCCGATCTCCGTGGTCGCGATCATCGGCACCTCGATCTACCTGCACGAGTCCAGCACCGAACGCCAGGGCAGTTATGACGTGGTAGGCGCGCTGCTCGGCACCATCGGGCTCGGCATGCTGGTCTGGGGCTTCAACCAGGCGTCCTCGCATTCCTGGTCCTCGCCCAACACCTGGGGCTGGCTGATCGGCGCCGTGGTGCTGTTGGCTCTGCTCGTC
>CAXSEW010000315.1:0-5527 GCA_964236185.1 uncultured Nakamurella sp.
CATCCTTGAGTGCTCGGACACCGGGATAGCTCTTGACCACATGACGAATGGAGAGCGCGGCGGTCATGCTTGTCGCCATCGGTCCAACGCCAGGGCAGCGATGAGGATCGCCCCGGAAACGACCTGCTGGGTGTAACCGTCGACACCGAGCAGGATGAGGCCATTGGTGATGGTGGCCAAAAAGATCGAGGCGATCAGGACGTCCTGGATGCGGCCACGGCCGCCGGTCAGGCTCACGCCACCCAGCACCACGGCGGTGGTGACCGGGAACAATAGGTCGGTGCCCAGGCCGCCGGACGCTGCATTCAGCCGGGACACCTGCATGAGGCCGCCGAAACCTGCGAGCAGGCCGGCGAGGGCGAACGTGCACACCTTGATCACATCGACGCGGATACCGGCCAGGTAGCTCGCCCTGGCATTGTTGCCGACCGCATACACGCGGGCACCATAACCGGTTCTGCCGAGCGCCACCCAGGCAATCGCATAGAGCAGGAACAGCAGGATCACCGGAAAGGGGATACCGGCGATGTATCCGTTCGACAAGAATGCCAGCGGGTTGAGTTCGTCGCCGAACAGCGTGTGCCCGTTGGTCAACAAGAAGGCGAGGCCCCCCAGAACACTCATCATGCCCAACGTCGCCATGAACGAGTTCACCCGCAGGACGGTCACCAGCAACCCGTTGACGAGCCCGCTGACGGCGCCGACCAGCACCCCGATGATCGCCCCGGTGACCACCGAGAACCCGCCGTCGATCAGTAGTTTCGCCGAGATGACGCCGGACACCGAGACGATGGAGCCGAGGGACAGATCGATCTCCCCCAGCAGGATGACCAAGGTGCCGCCGATGGCGACCACACCGATCGTCGAGGACTGACGCAGCACCAACAGGATATTCGTGTCGCTGAAGAATCCCTCGGTGGCAATCGAGAGGAAGACGACCCAGGCCAGCAGGATGATGAGCAGGCCGTTCTGGCTGAGCAGACGCAGCGCGGTGCTACCGGCCGACCCGTCGGCGGGTGCGTCCACGGAGCCACGCCGGTTGACGTTGAGACTCTCTGCAAGGCCATCGTCGACATCAGGCCCGGGATGCTGGCCCTGATCTCGGCGGGAACCGCTGATCTCCTTGCCGGTGGTCACGAGGTGACGGTCTTCACCGGCACGGTCGTTTCCTTCGCCACCTTCTGGCCGGCCAAGAGCTTCCCGATCAGATCCACCGCAGCAGTTCCGGTCACGCCCGGTTGGGTGTCAACAGTGGCCTTGAAGATGCCGCCCTTGCTGATCAGGTCCCTGGCCTTCGACTCGGCGTCGCAGCCGACGACGAATGCGGAGGTAGCTGTCTTCCCAGCGCCCTGGAACGCCTGGACCGCTCCGTAGCCGCCCGCGTCGTTCACCGAGACGATCCCGCCGAGCTTGGGGTATTTCTGCAGCAGGGTCTCACTGGCCGTGAGGCCGGCATCCTGGGTACCGCCGGTGGCGCGGCCGACGACGGTTGCCTGGGGAGCACCCGCTTTGATCGCGGCTTCCATCGCGTCGGCACGGATCACCACGTTGGGCTGACTGGGGTAGTCGAGAATGGCGATCTGGATCGGTCCGCGGGTCTTCGCGATGTCGGCCGCCGCCTTTCCTGCCGCCGTGCCCAGTTCCTGGTCGCTGATGGCCACCGAGTAACCGCTGGTCTGCTCTGCCACCTGGTCTCCGGCGAACTGGATGAAGACGACGCCCTTCGCCTCGGCGGCTTTCACCGCTCCGATCATGGCCGGCGGATCCGTCAGCACTCCGACGATGTATTTGACGCCCTGCGAAGTAAGGCTTTCGATGCCGGCCACGCCCTTGGCGGCGTCGAATTGATAATCCACGACGGAAGTCTTGAAGCCCAACCTGTCGGCCTCCTTCTTCGCGCCGTCGACCACATTCGACAAATACTCCGACGACAGCGGCGCGAGGATGCCGATGGTCTGGCCGGCGGCTTTGGCCTTGGCCGTCGTCAGTTCGCCGGACGACAGGGTGAGATCGGCAACGGTTCCCGCGGCCGCGGCCCCGGCGGAGGTGGCGGCAGCTGTGGAAGGCGCAGAGGACGAGGAGGCGGCGGCGGAAACAGCGACCGACCCGGCAGTCGAGGCAGCAACGGACGATGCGGATATCGCCGGCGATGGAGCGGCCATGCTGGATGACGACGGCGAACTGGCGCTGGAGGCACTGGTGGACGCACCTCCCGGCCCGTCGGAGCTGCAACCGGCAGCCAGCAGAGCGATGGCCAGTGCGCCCACCGTCAGTACCCGTCGTCGGGACGCCTGCCTGATGTGTCCGAGCATGAAAGCCTCCATAGGGTCGACCTGATCGACGGGCATCTTTGGTATGCCTGGTTGCAACCAGATGGTCAACCGGCCGCCCCACAATGTCAATACCCCTGAATCCGTTGCAACACAGCGAAGCTGTACCGACAACTGGTATGGACCAGTCGCCAGTAGGGGCTAGCCTGATGATGTGCCATCGACCAGCGACGCTCCGCTGTACCAGCAAGTTTCCCGTCGAGTGACGACCGAGTTGATACTCGGCCTTTCGGTGGGCGACCGACTACCTTCTGAACGCGTGCTGTGTGAGCGGTTCCGCGTCAGCAGGGTGACGCTCCGCGCCGCGCTTGCCCTACTGGCCGCCGACGGCAGACTCAGCTCCTCGGCCGCGCGGGGATGGTTTCTCGTCGACAATCAGCCAGTCGGCCGACCGAAATCGCGCCCGCTGCTGGGTTTCACCGATACAGCCGCCGCGCTGGGTCAGAGCACCACGGCCCGGGTGTTGCATGCTGATGTACGCCCGGCAACTCTGGATGAAGCAGAGTCGTTCGGCATTGTCGCCGGTTCGGCCGTGTTTCACCTGCGCCGGCTCAGATATCTCAACGAGCTGGTGATTGCCGTTGACCACAGCAGGGTTCCAGTTGCGCTGTGCCCTGGCATCGATGCCCACGACTTCACCCGCGAATCCCTGTACAGGGTGTTGCGCACGGCCCTCGAACCAGTCATACCAACGGTTGCCGACTATGCGGTGGAGGCCGTCGCCGCAGATTCGCAGGAAGCCGAGTTGCTCGATCTTCCTGAGGCCATGCCGCTGCTGGTCGCGAGTCAGCGGACACGGGATCAACACGACCGGACCTTCGAGCTGGGCAGCACCCGCTACCGCGGAGACCGTTTCCGCTTCCGCGCGTCCCTTGGCGTGCCAGCCGGCTGATGTCAGAAGATGGCCAACGGGTTGACCGGTGAGCCAGTCGCGCCCGGAATGTTCAGCGGGGCGACGGTGAGCAGGAACTCGAACCTCCGCAGTCGGTGCGCGATATTGAGCAGCTCTGTCAATGACGGGCAGTCGAGCAGCACCAGACCCATTCGTGCGATGCCGATCTGGTGGAGCGGCATCGCCACACCGTCGAACGCCAACTCGGGTAAACGCTCGATGCAGTCGCCGGAATACAGCGCCACCTGTCGTTCGTGCAACCAACCGACGGCCGCCGTGGACAACCCCGCTCGATCACCGGGTAGTTCGGGCCCTTCAGCCGCTTCCCGCCGTTCCAATCCCACATGCACGAACAGGGCATCACCGGAGCTCACCCGCACGCGCTGCGTGCGCTCTGCTCCCTCGAGCATGTCCGGCGTCACCACTGCGCCCGGCGTCAGCCAGGTTCCACCGGAAACGTCCAGCAGTATGCCGCGCGTGAAGATCCCGTGACGCATGGCGGAGATGTCGAGCACCGTCAGGCCCTGCATGCGCACGACGTCAGCCATCGCCCGGTTGTTGTAACCAGTGCCGTCCAGGAACATGTGGCCCAGTGCGTCGAGGTGGGTGTTGGCGAGCCCGTGAACCTGAAGATGCAGGCTGTCCGCCGTGGCATAGGGCCGCTCGGTCTCCAGATGCATGACGTGCCAGGCCGGCCGCGGATCAACCGGACTGGGTGAGGTACGGATGGGGCCGCCGAGCCCGACCGTCTCCCCGCTCTGTACCAGTGCCGCCGCTCTGATCCGCAGTTCTGGCGTGATGTAGTTCAACGTGCCCAGCTGGTCAGCCGTTCCCCAACGGCCGGCGTTGGTCCAGGTGTCGACAGCGGGCACATCCATCGGCGCACGTTCCACTGGCTGTTTCCCCTCGATGCTCGAGCCTGTAGTGGAGCACAGAGCTTCTCTTGCTGCATCATCAGCACGCGGAGCACGCCGTGGTCAGAGTTCGTCCACCCCTGCGACCCGCCACGGTCGGCGAGCGGCGCTGCACCCGGCCGCCGGCTCCGGTCAGGACGCCGATGGTTCTACCCAGCATTTATGGGCGTTTTCCACGATGTGACCAGTCCGGAGCCACCGGATACCACCAGGGAAAGGTCCACATCGATGATGCGACGCCTGGTTCCCGGAGCTCTGGCCCTGGCCGCCGGCGCAGTGTGCGAAGCGCACGGGCAAGCCGTCCTAGGAGCTGCACCGGCCTGATACCCCCAAGTCACTGGCGTGCTGAGCGAAAAATAAGGGGTGGTACCGGGACACGCACGCCATACTCGATGCATGGCGCGAGGGGTGGTGAAGTTCTTCAAGGCTGAGAAAGGATGGGGTGCAATCAGTTCGTCGGAGCTTCCGCCGGGCAAGGATGCCTGGGTGCACTTCTCCCACATCGAGGGCTCCGGCTTTCGCGCCTTCGAAGCGGGTGACGTGGTCGACTTCGACTACGAGCCGGCCCGGCAGGACTCGTTCGCCTACCGGGCGACCCGGGCGCGTTGTCTGGCGTCGGGTCCCGCGCCGGTCCTGCGTCGGGTGGGCGAGCGGATGGCAGTGGTCGCGGACGGAACGCCGGACACTCCGCTGACTCCACGACCGCCTCGCTGATGACGAGTCAGCCTCTGAAACGTTGCGGGGCAGCAGGTCGACTCAGCGGTGCCGTACCCAGATGCCCGGTTCGGTCAGCGTGCCGATGCCCGCCTCGACGTCGAGCGGCACCGGGGCGCCTGGCACCAGGTAACGACCCGACGCGGGCATCGGCAGGCCGGTCCAGGCCTCCCAGCTGCCGACCGGGGCGGTGAAGATCTGCGATGCCGCGCGGTGTCAAGCACGCGGCCACCCATGGCCAGATGGGTCTGCAGCCACCCGTCGTACGGCTTCCCGTCGGGGCGTGTCCACGCGACGTACTCATCGATCGGCGTCAACGGATGCCGGTGCTTGCCCGTCGGCCGCGGCGGAGCGATCACCCGTTGCAGGCCGCGGTCGGCGGCGAGCCGGACCAGCGCGCGGATGACCTGCACTGCAATACCTTTCCCGGCCAGATCCGACCGGACCTGGACCGCGCAGATGACCGCGGTGTCGACAGCGGCGCCGGCTCCCCGGTCACTCAACGCCCTGCCCAGGCTGTCCGAGTAGCCGCCCCGCCGGGCGAGCGCGTGCCGACATCGGTTCGACGACCCGGTTCTCCACCTGCATCGGCACAGTCTGCCCTGCCGCCCATGACGGCCTGCGCGCCTTTCCACCAGTCGGTGATCAGCACCAGCCGTTCCGCCTCGTGGGAGATG
>CAXSEW010000316.1:0-5514 GCA_964236185.1 uncultured Nakamurella sp.
GGTGGTACCCGGCGGCCGGGGCGGCGTCCCGCGCGCCGCAGGTTCACCGGTGTCGATAGCAGTGGAGCCGACGGTGGAGCCGACCGACCCGCACAAGTGGGGCCGGATCGACGACGACGGCGTGGTGTACGTGTACGCCTCGCTCGGCGAACGGGTGGTCGGCAACTGGCAGGCCGGCGACGCCGAGGCCGGGCTCGCCCATTTCGCCCGGCGGTTCGACGACTTCGCCACCGAGATCGCCCTGTTGGAAACGCGACTGGCGACCGGCTCCGGAGACCCCAAGGCGACCAAGACGCACGCCATCGAGCTGCGCGAATCGGTCGATACCGTTGCCGGCATCGGCGATCTGGATTCCGCCGCTGCTCGCCTGGAGATCGTCATCGGGGCAGCCGATGCGGCCATCGCCGGTGCCTCCACCGCTCGGGCCGCCGCCCGGGCCGCCGCGGTGGCAGCCAAGGAAACCCTCTGCGTCGAAGCGGAGACACTGGCCGAGTCCGAGCAGTGGAAGGCGACCGGCGACCGACTCAAGGAGATCGTCGAGGAGTGGCGCACCATCAAGGGCATCGATCGCAAGACGGACGACGCCCTGTGGAAGCGATTCGCCAAGGCCCGTGATGCCTTCACCCGCCATCGCGGCACGCACTTCGCTGATCTGGACAAGCAGCGTGGCGCCGCCAAGGAGGCCAAGGAAACCCTGATTGCCCGCGCCGAGGCGCTGGCGGAGTCCACCGAGTGGGGCCGCACCGCCGGTGATTACCGCACGTTGATGGAGGAGTGGAAGGCCTCCGGTCGCGCCCCGCGGGATGTCGAAGACGCGTTGTGGGACCGGTTCCGGGCGGCTCAGGAGAAGTTCTTCTCCCACCGCAACCAGACGTTCTCCGAGCGGGACCACGAGTTCGAGACGAACGCGGCGATCAAGGAGAAGTTGCTCGCCGAGGCCGAGCTGATCAACCCGGCCGGCGGCTTGGACGCGGCCAAGGCAGCGCTGCGCTCCATCCAGGAACGCTGGGAGGCGGCCGGCAAGGTGCCGCGCGAGCGGATCAAGGAATTCGACACCAGGTTGCGCGGGGTCGAGGACCGGATCAGGTCGGCCGAGGACTCGCACTGGCGGCGCACCGATCCCGAAACCAGCGCCCGCATCGAACAGTTCCGCTCACGGGCGGCGACCTTCCGGGCGCAGGCCGACAAGGCGCGCGCGGCGGGGAACGAGCGCAAGGCCAAGGAGGCCGAGTCGCAGGCGGCGCAGTGGGAGGAATGGCTGGCGGCAGCGGAAGGCGTCGTCGAACGGTGACGTCGACCACCGAGCAGACTCGCCCCGACGCCAATCAGCCCTGGCTGCCCGACGATGCCGCCGCGCTGGCCGACCGGATACGCATCCTGCACCGGCCGGGCAGCCGCGTGCTGATCGGCATCATCGGTGCACCGGGCTCGGGGAAGTCGACGTTGTCGGCGGCGGTGATCGCTCACCTGGCCAGCGGCCCAGCACCGCTGGAGGCGGCGCTGGTAGAAATGGACGGCTACCACCTGGCCCAGCACGTCCTCGACTCCGCCGGCCTCGCCGAGATCAAGGGTGCACCGCAGACCTTCGACGCCGCGGGCTATGTCGCGCTGTTGGAGCGCATCACCGACGGCAGGACGGTAGGCGAGGTGATCTACGCGCCGGAGTTCCGCCGGGCGCTGGAGGAGCCGATCGCCGGCGCAGTGCCGGTCCGGCCGGACGTCGAAGTGGTACTGACCGAGGGCAACTACCTGCTGTCCGACGAGCCGCCGTGGCACCGGGTCGGGGAACTGCTCACCGAGGCCTGGTACTTGGACGTGCCGGAAGAGCTACGGATCGAGCGCCTCGTCTCCCGGCACATCGCGTTCGGCCGGAGCCCCGAGGTGTCGCTGGAGCGGGCGACCTCCGGAACCGACGGACGCAACGCGCGCTATGTAGCGCGGACCCGACCGCGAGCCGACCTGCTCATCCGACCGGTCCCGTCTGGGCCGGCCTGACGCTGACCTACACAGCCCGGACCCGACCGCGAACCGAACTCCTCGTTCGACAGGTGCTGTCCGGGTAGGCCGAACGTTCAACTGGTGTTGCCACCGAGCAGCCACAGTCGCCACCGAGCAACTCGTCGCTCCACCGAACAACTGGTGCTGATGTGCAGCACCGGCGTCAGCAGGTGGAACAGCCCACCGGGGTGGTCACGACGCTCCCAGCGGCAGCGCCCCTTCCGAAGGCCGGGATACCGAGCCCAACTCCCGGCGTACGCGGGGTGCGGCCTTCCGCCTGCCGGTCCCCCGCGCTGGTCCGCCGGTGGCCGAGCAGGTCGCCGTCGGCGACCAGGTGATGCGGCGCCGCGCCACTGACCCTCGTCGTGACCACGTCGCCCGGGCGGACCGCCGTCTGCACAGCCGGCCCTACCGGCGCGAAGTGCACCAGGCGCCCGTCCCGCGCGCGACCACTGCGCCGCTGCGTCGCACCGTCCTTGCGACCTTCGCCGGCCGACACCAGCACCTCGACCGGCCGGCCCAGCTGATCGACGTTGCCCTGCAGCGATGATGCGTCGACGACGGCCTTGAGCCGCTGGTACCGCTCGGTCACCACCTCGGCCGGCACCTGATCGGGCATGGTCGCGGCCGGCGTCCCGGGCCGGGGTGAGTACTGGAAGGTGAAGGCGGTGGCAAAGCCCGACTGCTGCGCCACCTCCAGCGTCCGGGCGAAGTCGTCCTCGGTCTCGCCCGGAAATCCGACGATGATGTCGGTGGTGATGGCAGCCGCCGGCATGGCGGCCCGCACCTCGTCGAGAATGCGCAGGTAACGCTCGCTGCGGTAGGACCGCCGCATCGCTTTCAGCACCCTGTCCGACCCGGACTGCAGCGGCATGTGCAGCTGGTGGCAGACGTTGGGCGTCTCGGCCATCGCGGCGATGACGTCGGAGGTGAAGTCGCGCGGATGCGGAGAGGTGAAGCGGACCCGCTCGAGGCCTTCGATACCACCGCACGAGCGCAACAATTTCGCAAAGGCACCACGGTCACCGTCGGAACCTGCATAGGAGTTGACGTTCTGGCCGAGCAGCGTCACTTCCAGGACGCCATCGGCAGCGAGCATGCCGACCTCGGCAAGGATGTCGGCGGGTGGGCGGTCGGTCTCCTTGCCCCGCAACGCCGGCACGATGCAGAAGGTGCAGGTGTTGTTGCAGCCCACCGAGATCGACACCCAGGCGGACGATGCGGAGTCCCGCTTGGCCGGCAGCGAGGACGGGAACACCTCGAGTGATTCCAGGATCTCGACCTGCGCCGCCGAGTTGTGCCGGGCCCGTTCCAGCAGCGTCGGCAGCGACCCGACGTTGTGCGTGCCGAACACCACGTCGACCCACGGGGCGCGGCGGACGATCTCGCTGCGGTCCTTCTGCGCGAGGCAGCCGCCCACGGCGATCTGCATGCCGGGGTGCGTGGTCTTCTTCGGCGCGAGCATGCCGAGGTTGCCGTACAACTTGTTGTCGGCGTTCTCCCGGACGGCACAGGTATTGAACACGACCACGTCGGCGTCGACGCCGGACGGCGCCTGCCGGTAGCCCGCTTCCTCCAGCAATCCGGACAGCCGCTCGGAGTCGTGCACGTTCATCTGGCAGCCGTAGGTCCGCACCTGGTAGGTGCGGGCAGTGCTGGTGGTGGCGGTACTCACGCGGCTCAGCCTACGTCGGACCGATGCCCCGTCCGGCCGGTGGAAACGGCCGGCGAACGCTCGGCGCGGGACGTGGTCGCCGGTGGACAGGAGCAATCTCCACGCAACGGTTGATTACCATTGTTCTGCCGACCACAGTGCCCGCCGATTTGTCTGCCAAGGTCGAGAGACTGCCTCGGACCGACTGATCGATGGCATTTGCGAACGCCGAAGGACCCTTCAGGAGGGCACATGACCGATGCATCCGCGCAGCCCCAGGCGGCGCTGACCACGGGTGCGACGAGCGAGGCCGGCCGGCCGATGATCCAGATGCGGAATGTGCAGAAGCATTTCGGACCGCTGCACGTACTCAAGGACATCGAGCTGGAGGTGCCACGTGGCCAGGTGATGGTGGTTCTGGGGCCGTCCGGCTCGGGCAAATCCACACTGTGCCGGACCATCAACCGGCTGGAACCGGTCGATTCCGGCACCATCCTGGTGGACGGGACGGCGTTGCCTGCCGAAGGAAAGGGCCTTGCCCAGCTCCGCGCCGATGTCGGCATGGTGTCCCAGTCGTTCAACCTCTTCGCCCACAAGACGATCCTGGAGAACGTGACGCTCGGGCCGATCAAGGTCCGCCGCACGAACAAGAAGGCCGCCGAAGAGCTCGGCCTGTCCCTGCTCGACCGCGTCGGCATCGTCACCCAGAAGGACAAGCTCCCCGCGCAGCTCTCCGGTGGGCAGCAGCAGCGGGTGGCCATCGCCCGGGCGCTCGCCATGCAACCCAAGGTGATGCTGTTCGACGAGCCGACCAGCGCGCTGGACCCCGAGATGGTCGGCGAGGTACTGGACGTGATGACCTCGCTCGCCAAGGACGGCATGACCATGCTGGTGGTCACCCACGAGATGGGCTTCGCCCGGCGGGCTGCCGACCGGGTGGTGTTCATGGACGACGGCGAGATCGTCGAGGACGCCGGGCCCGATGAGTTCTTCACCGCCCCGAAGTCGCCGCGAGCGCGCGACTTCCTGTCCAAGATCCTTTCTCACTGACCTGCGGTCGCGGTCGAAAGCCGCACCGCGATCCGCCCGAGGGTGTGGCACCGTCCGGCACCTGCGCCGAAAGGATCTGTGACACCCGTTCATCATCGATCCCGCCACTTCCGGCCTGGCCGGCCAGTACCTACCGGAACCTGCTACCCACCTACGTCCTGATCTCTCCCATCTACATAGTGCTCAATTTATCCATGACGAAGCTCGCGTCGGCGTTGGAACGGCGGCTGCGGACTCGGGGCGGGGGCGGCACCGCCGCGCCGGTCCCTGCCGGCATCGTTCCTCCGGACCCCGGAGCAGCGAATGCCGTTGGCCGGTCGGCAGTCGGCGCAGCCGGCGATCCGGGTCGGTAGGGCGACGCTCGACGTCCGCCGCGCTCCGGCGCCGGGTCACCGGAAAGTTCACCAGTGCACCGACCATCTTCCTCACCCACGGTTCCGAACCAGCCACGACAGCTGTTACGACCGCGATCCTGCGGAGCCGAACAGCCTTCGGCTGAGGAGCACTCATGGGCGAGCACGAAAAACTCGAAGCTGCGTTGGCGGACCTGGCGGCCGAGGGCGATCTCCTTGACGGTGTCGTCACTGAACACCACGCAGATTTCGAGATGCCGACCGCCTCCCCGGGCTGGTCCATCGGCCATCAGATCGGCCACCTGATCTGGACCGACCGGGTCAGCACGTTGGCCTGCCGGGACAAGGCCGGTTTCGCTCGACAGGCAGAGGCCTTCGGTGCCGATCCCGAGCGGACGATCGATGCCGCGGCCGTCCGGGCGGCCAGCGGGCCGGTGGCGGACGTGCTGTCGGCGTGGC
>CAXSEW010000317.1:0-5513 GCA_964236185.1 uncultured Nakamurella sp.
GCTACCTACCGGGAGCTGGTGGACGTCGCGCTGGACAGCATCGGCCGCGACGCGTTCGACGTCACGGTGTGCGGAGATGAGGTTCCCGCGAACAAGCCCGACCCCGCGCCGTACCTGCGAGCGTTGGAACTGTTGGACCTGCCCCCGACCAACTGCCTGGTGATCGAGGACTCGCCGACCGGATCGCGATCGGCGGTGGCTGCCGGTCTCGGTGTCCTGGTGGTGCCGTCGGAGATCCTGGTGCCGCCGGGCCCCGGCCTGCTGTTCGCCAGCACGCTCGCCGGCGTCGATGTGCAGCAGCTGCGCGGGATCCACGCGCAACTCCTGGACCGGTCACACCGCTGACCTGATCCGCCTCGCCGCACTGCACCGCCGCACCTCCGCCCCGCTCCGGCGCTCCGGTCTGACCCAAGGCGTACTGCTATGACCCACGGTGCACCGGTATGACGGCGGACGGGCATACCGGTGCGTGCCAGCTCATACCGGTGCACGCAAGGTCATACCGGTGCGCGCCAGGTCATACCGCGGTGACCTCAGATGACCACCCCGAGCCGGGCGATGGGTTCCACCAGCTCCCGCTCCTCATAGGCCAGGTGAGACAGCAGGCTGTCGCTGAGCAGGTCCACGGCGGCGCGCAGCTGATCGAGCCCGTCCGGCTGCGACACCAACCGCACCAGGGCCCGGTCGACGCCCTCGAGTACGTCGTGAATGGCGTGGTGCTCGATCTCGAGTCTGTCCAGCACCGGGGCGAGGCGGGCGTCGCCGTACCGCAACCGCGGGAACATCGCCCGGTCCTCGAGGGTGTGGTGGGTGGTCACCAGTCGGCAGTAGGACTCGCAGTACGTCCCGAGCGTCCAGTTGTTCTGGCGCATGGTCATGGTGTTGATGTGCGAGCGGGCGGCACCGACATCCACGACGCCGGCGGCAACCTGGTCGATCACGTCGTACAGCTGCGCCAGTTCGGCGCGCAGCGAGTTGTGGATGTCCACCAGGAGTTGACCCTCCGACTGCTCCCGCGCCGTGTAGCTGCGATGTGGATCTGCGGGCGGGCCGGTGGGTCGGGCGGTCTCGTCCCACACCGTGGTGCCGCTCCGCCGCACACCGTCGTCGGCTGTCGGCGTGACCGCGAAACCGGTGCGGACGTTGGGCATCCCTCGGGTGGCGATCGAGATGGCAGCCGCTGTACTTATCGCAGACTCCGAAGAGGCTGAATACCGTTGCGATGTCACCTGTTCGCTGACATCTGGCGCAACCTCGGCGGCGAAACGCCGGAGATCGTCCGGGTCGTCCGCAGCGATGATGAACGTGCTGACTCCATCGGCCAGCGCCATCGCGGTGAGTTCCTCGGCCCACTGCGCCGCCGATCCCTGGAGCGGACCGGCGCCACCGATGCCGAAGGATCCGGAGACGTTCAGCAGTCGGCGGATCTCCCGGGGGGACCGTCCGGCCTGCTCGGCGGCGTCGTCGATCATGGCGTTCCCGGCGGCCAGGTCGCCAGGCTGCAGGTAGCCGAGCGACGGTAACCAGCCGTCGGCCCGACGACCGGTCAGTGCCAGCATCCGCGGCCGGTAGGCACCCAGCCAGATCTCGACCGGATGGGCCGGCGCAGGTCCCCGCTTCGCGCCCGCCACGGTGTAGACCTTACCTTTCACCCGAACCCCGCCCCGAGTTCCGGTATCCCAGACCTGTCGGATGATCTCGACGGCCTCCTCCACTGCGCGCACCGATTGACCGGCGGTCAGGCGTCGGCCGCCCATCGCCTCGATGGCGTCCCAGAATCCGCCTGCTCCCAGTCCCAGCTCGATGCGGCCGCCGCTGAGCAGATCGAGGCTGGCAACGCTCCGCGCCATCACCGCCGGTGGTCGCAGCGGCAGGTTCGTGACATTCGCCGACAGGTGCACCGTCTTCGTCCGGGCGGCGACGAAACTCAGCAGCGTCCAGGTATCCAGGAAGCCGGGTTGGTACGGGTGATCCTGGAAGGTCACCAGGTCGAGCCCGACCTGCTCGGCCAGCACCGCCAGGCCCACCGTGCGAGCCGGGTCTGCGTTCGATGGCGTGGTGAACGACCCGAAGACCAACGGAAATCCGTAGTCGGTCATTGGTTGGACCGCAGCGGTCTCGTCATCCCAGATCCCTTGGCGTCTTGCAGGTGCGCTCGAGCACGGTATCCACCCGGGCTAGTGATCTGTATAGCAGGACATAGATCCCCGGTGGCGGACCGCCCGATGGGCGCCAGGACCACGCCGCCCCGACGATGATCCGGTGTGACCGGACCGCCCGCGGGCAGGGGCATCAGATCATCGGCGGCGCCACCGCCGGCGCTCACCCGGCCGGCCGGTTGAACCGTCGCCCTCCGGCTCCCCCGCCCGTTCCCGGCACCCCGGCCGGTGTTGGCGTTCCCGCCGAGGTTGGACCTGCCGGCGGCCCCGAGGTCGTCGTGCTGACCAGCGGCTGGTTCAGGTCGGTCAGCACATCGGCGACTCGGTGGAGCGTGGTGGTGACCGACGCGCCTAATCCTCGTACAGGCGCCGCGACGTGGGTCGAGCAGGACGGTCACCGGGTGAGTTCACGTTGCCCGAGGTCGCCGCGCTGCTGAGCACACCGACCGCGGGACGCCTTCCCGGACAGCGGCGCGGTAATTCCGTTGACGGACACCGACGAGACATCGCCCACCTGGAGCTGGTCGATGAGGGAGAGCCCGATGGCCGTAAACCCCCCTACCGGCCGGGTCCGAGGGTGGTGATCGCGTTGCCGTTGCCGGTGGTGGAGTTGGCCCGGCCGCCAGCCCGACGACACCCCAGGGAGCGGCGGCTCACTTTGGACCACATCGCAGCCAGGCACGTCCCTCGCGTTCCACCACCGGCGGGCGAGCCCGAGTGGGCGGCCGGGTGGAAAACAACCGAGGTGCGCGAAGTGGTGCGGACCGGGATGAACCGCTGGGCGTGAGCTGTGATCGGCTGTGCGGAAGCTGTGGATCAGCCGGAGCCGAGCAGCATCAGTCGGTGCCCATCAGCATCAGTGAGTAGGCGCGATGACCACAGCGCTCTCGGCGGGAAGACGAGCCGAATCGGAGCTCTGGGCGACGCCCGCCGTCGTCTCCAGCAGCACCCGACCGGATCCGCCGAGCAGTGGCACATCCTGCGGATGGTCGGCGAAGTTGACCAGCACCCGCACACCGTCACGGGAAATGCTGAGCCACCGCGCATCGTCGTCGTGCGCCGTCCGCACCAGGTGCAGCCGCGGGTCGGTCAGCTCGGGCCGCTCCCGCCGCAGCGCGGCCAGTCGGCGGTACAGGTCCAGCATGTCGGCGTGGTGACCCGACTCCGGTTCCGACCAGTCGAGCTTCGAATTCTCGAAGGTCGCGGGATCCTGCGGATCCGGGACGACCTCCGGGTCCCAGCCCATCTCGGCGAACTCGGCGATCCGGCCCTCGGCGGTGAGCCGGCCCAACTCCGCCTCCGGGTGCGAGCTGAAGAACTGCCACGGCGTGGAGGCGGCCCACTCCTCGCCCATGAACAGCATCGGCGTGAACGGGCTGGTGAACAGCAACACCGCGCTGATCGCGAGGCGATCCTGGCCCACCTGGGCGGTCACCCGATCACCGATCGCCCGGTTGCCGATCTGGTCGTGATCCTGGCCGAAGACGACGAACCGGTAGGCCGGCACGGTCTGCAGGTCCACCTGGCGACCATGGTGGCGTTTGCGGAACGAGGAGTAGCTGCCGTCGTGGAAAAAGGCCGCCTCGAACACCTTCACCAGCGCACCGATCGAGTCGAAATCGCTGTAGTAGCCGGTGGTCTCGCCGGTTACTGCGACGTGCAGCGCGTGGTGGAAGTCGTCGCTCCACTGCGCCGTCAGACCGTAGCCGCCGGCTTCGCGTGAGCTGATCAGCTTCGGGTCGTTCAGGTCCGACTCGGCGATCAGCGTCAACGGCCGCCGTAGGTGGGCGGACAGCGCATCCACCTCGGTGGCCATCCGGGACAGCAGATGCTCGGGATGGTGGTCGACCAGCGCATGCACGGCGTCCAGTCGCAGCCCGTCCACGTGGTAGTCGCGCATCCACATCAACGCGTTGTCGAGGATGAAGCGTCGCACCGGTGCCGAGTCGGCGCCGTCCAGATTGATCGACGCGCCCCAGGTGTTGGCACTCGCCTCGTGCAGGTAGGGCCCGAACTCGGGCAGGTAGTTGCCGCTGGGTCCGAGGTGGTTGTAGACGACGTCCTGGAGGACCGCGAGGCCGCGCTGGTGGCAGGCGTCGACGAACCGCTGGTACCCGGCCGGACCGCCGTACAACTCGTGGACTGAGTACCAGAGCACGCCGTCGTAGCCCCAGTTGTGGGTGCCGTTGAATCCGTTGACCGGCAGGATCTCGACGAAGTCGACGCCGATCGACACCAGGTGGTCGAGCTTGTCGATGGCGGCGTCGAAGGTGCCTGCGGGGGTGAACGTGCCGATGTGCAGCTCGTAGATCAACCCGCCGGCGAGCGGGCGGCCGGTCCAGTGCTGATCCTGCCACCGATGGGTCGACGGATCGAAGGTGGCCGAGAGCCCGTGCACGCCATCGGGTTGACGCCGCGACCGGGGATCGGGCAGCACCCGGTCCGACCCGTCGAGCCGGAAGCCGTACCGCACGTCACCGTTCGCCGCCAGCTCAGCGGTCCAGAAGCCGCCGGCCGACGCCGTCATGGCGATGTCGCGACCGTCCGCCACCAGGATGACCGACTCGGCCTTGGGTGCCCACACCTGGAAGATCACGATGCTGCACTTTCTGTTCGCAGGATTGCCACCGGGTACCGGGACAGCAGGGGGCCGACCGGGACACTGCCCGACAGCGTGCCGGCGTCGGCTCCGGCGAGCAGGTTGCGCCAGGTTCCGGGCGGCAGTGTGAAGGAGGTGCCGGACCATCCGCCGGCCCGCTCGAGACCCACCGGCAGCCGAGTCGCCACAGCGATGACCCCGCCCCGGTCGAACGCAACCAGGTGGTCCGCGGCCGGGCCGGACGCGGACAGCGGGGTGTAGCCGGAGAACAGCTCCGGCTGGTCCCGCCGCAGCCGCAGGGCCGTGCTGACCACCAACAGCTTCGCCGCCCCGGAGTCGTCCACCTCCGGCAGCCAGCCGTCGTCGAGCCGGCCGAGCAGAGCGGCCGCAACGCCGGTGTCGACCGGCCGCCGGTTGTCCGGGTCGACCAGCGAGTTCTCCCACAGTTCGGTGCCCTGGTAGACGTCGGGCACACCCGGTCCGAGCAGCTGAACCAGCTTGGCGGACAACGAGTTCGATCGCCCCGGGGCGGTCAGCGCAGCCGCCATGTCGGTCACGGAGCCGTGTAACCCGGCATCGTCGTAGGCCGCGTCGACGAGCGCGTGCAGCTGCGTCTCGAAACCGCTGTCGGAGTCGATCCAGGCGGTCGAGTTGCCGGCCTCGCGGGCGGCCTTCTCGGCGTAGGCGTGCATTCGGGCCCGGTCGATGGGCCACGCCCCGAAGATGGCCTGCCACATCAGGTTGGCCAGCGGCCC
>CAXSEW010000318.1:0-5474 GCA_964236185.1 uncultured Nakamurella sp.
GTGGCGAAGTCCAGCAGGTGGTGGAGAAAGAAGTGCCACCGATCGCGGGCGAGCAGTAGCCGGGCGACGTAGTCGAGGGCGAACACCACCCAGGTCGTCCAGATGACGACCTGCACGCCTCCCTGCACGGCGCCGTGGGGCTGCTCCAGTACGTCGACGGCATAGGCGACCAGGAAGATCACGGCAGTGACGGTCAGCGGCACTTCGAGCCGCGACTCCCAGGCGGTCAGCGCGCTGCGCCGGGTCACTTCCGGCGACCGGTCGGCCGGTTCCACTGTGGCTCTCGTCAACGCCGACCCCCTGGTGCCGATGCTCCGGTGCGAAAGTCGCATCGTGGCAGATCCAGTGCGGGACCGGGCGGAAACCGCCGAGTCGTGCCGATCGCGGTCAACGGGTCAGGACAGCCCGTGCTGCAGCCAGGCAAGCAGCTCGCCGGGGACGTTGGTGACGATGCCATCGAGACCCAACTCGGTAAGGAAGGCCCAGTCGTCCGGGTCGTCCGCGGTGTAGGCGACGACGGCAATCCCGGCGGCGTGCAGTTCCGCCACGATTGCGGGTCGATCCCGTAGCAACCTGTGGTCGGGGTTGTAGGAGACCACGCCCAGTTCGCTGCAGACGGCCACCGGATCGTCGTGCAGCGCGTGCACCAACAGCCCGACCGGACGACCCGGATCCAGCTCCCGCACGTGCTGGAGCGCCTCCACCTCGAACGACTCCACCAACACGCGCTCGTTCCAGCAGGACGCCTTGAGCACGGCGAGCTCCGCCGCCACCTGCTCGCGGGTGTGCGCGCCCTTGATCTCCAGCAGCAGGGCGCGGGTGGCGGAGAGGTTGGCCACCACCTCCGACAGAAACGGCACCACGGCGTCGGCGTACGGCGAGCCGGTACCCGGCTCGAACCACGATCCGGCGTCGAGGGTGCGCACCTGCTGCGCCGACGAATGCCGAATCGGACCGCTGCCATCGGTGGTGCGGTCCAGGTCGTCGTCGTGCAGCATCATCGGTACGTTGTCCGCCGTCGGCTGCACGTCGGCCTCGACCCACCCGCACCCGGACGACCAGGCAGCGTCGAACGCAGGCAGGGTGTTCTCCGGGGCGGCGGCGCTGGCGCCGCGGTGTCCGATCACCTCGGGCCGTGTTCCGCGGCCACCAGGAGGGGACAGGACCGCGTTCGGTGTCAGCACCGGGTCAGCAGGGCGGCAGGCACGAGAGTCGAGTTTAGGTGGGCGCCTGACTGGGGACATGGCAGGACTGCTGTGTTGGCGGACTGTTCAACATCCGGTTTCCCGACCGCAACCTGCCGATGGACCCGTCCGTCCACACAGCGTGGGCTGCGAACGGTACCGTCGGCAGTCGGACCTGCCGGGCGCCGAGCCCCGGAGGCCGGAGACATCAATCGCTGCGGCCGGCGCGTTCAGAGAACCTTGGAGGACCTGTGCCACAGCCGGGCGCCAGCGGGCATGGGCCTAGCGGGTCGCGGAAATCGTCCAGGATCGGCAGGATCTCCGGGCCGGCCGACGTGCGGGCGTTGTCCCTTCAGGAACTCCCGGAGTTGGCCCAGGAGATCCGGTCCTTCCTGGTGCAGAAGGTATCCGCCCGCGGCGGGCACCTCGGACCGAACCTCGGCGTGGTGGAGCTGACGCTGGCCCTGCACCGGGTCTTCGATTCGCCGGCCGATCCGATCATCTTCGACACCGGGCACCAGTCCTATGTGCACAAGATTCTCACCGGCCGGGCCGGCGACTTCGACGCGCTGCGCACCCGTAACGGCTTGTCCGGTTACCCCAGTCGCGCCGAGTCCGAGCACGACTGGGTCGAGAATTCCCACGCCTCGACCTCGCTGTCCTACGCCGACGGCCTCGCCAAGGCATTCGAGCTGCGCGGTGAGCACGGCCGCACGGTGGTCGCGGTGATCGGCGACGGCGCGATGACCGGCGGCATGGCCTGGGAGGCCCTCAACAACATCGCGGCGGGCGAGGGCCGGCCGCTGGTCGTGGTGCTCAACGACAACGGCCGCTCCTACGCCCCGACGGCCGGTGGCATGGCCCAGCGGATGGCGGCGCTGCGCCTCAAGCCCGGGTACGAGCGGTTCCTCGGGCAGGTCAAGAACCGGCTGCCGCAGGCGCCGGTCATCGGCCGGCCGCTGTATTCCGCGTTGCATGCGATGAAATCGGCCGTCAAGGACTGGCTCATCCCGCAGATGATGTTCCAGGACCTGGGTCTGAAATACCTCGGGCCCATCGACGGGCACGACGTCGCCGCGCTGGAGGAGGCGCTGCGCAGTGCCAAGGGCTACCGCGGTCCGGTGCTGGTGCACTGCCTGACCCAGAAGGGCCAGGGCTACGCGCCGGCCGAGAACGACGACGCCGAGCAGATGCACTCGCCGCCGGCCTTCGACCCGGACACCGGCCTGCCGATCGCCGCTCCCGCCCGCACCTGGACCAGCGTGTTCAGCCGGACGCTGGTCGAGCTCGGGGCCGCTCGCGACGACATCGTCGCGCTGACCGCTGCGATGAGCGGGCCGACCGGCCTCGGCGCCTTCGCCGAGCAGTATCCGGACCGGATCTACGACGTCGGCATCGCCGAGCAGCATGCACTGACCTCGGCTGCCGGGCTGGCGATGGGCGGCATGCATCCCGTCGTCGCGCTCTACGCCACCTTCTTGAACCGCGCGTTCGACCAGCTGCTGATGGACTGCGCGCTGCACGGGCTCGGTGTCACCGTCGTGCTGGACCGGGCCGGGGTGACCGGTGAGGACGGCCCCAGCCACCACGGCATGTGGGACATGTCGCTGGCCGCGCTGGTGCCCGGCCTGTCGCTGGCCGCGCCGCGGGACGCTCCGACGCTCGCCCAGGAATTGGCCGAGGCGGTCGCCGTGACCGATGCACCCACCGTGGTCCGTTATCCCAAAGGTGCTGTTCCGCAGGATGTTGTCGCAGTCCACCGGGTTTCGGCCAGTGGCGCGGAGCTGGTGCCGGCGACCGGCGGGATCGGCGCCGTGGACATTCTGGTGGAACCCCACGACGGGCAGGAGGCCGATGTGCTGCTGATCGCCGTCGGCGCATTCGGCGCCATGGCCGTCGACGCCGCCGCCCGGCTGGCGAACCAGGGCATCGGCGTCACCGTGGTCGACCCGCGCTGGGCACTGCCGGTGTCGCCCGCGCTGACGGTGCTGGCCCTTGCGCACCGCATGGTGGTCACCCTCGAGGACGGCGGGCGGGCCGGCGGTGTCGGCGCGGCGGTGGCCGACCGGCTCGCGCCCACCGGCGTTCCGGTGACCGTGCTGGCGCTGCCGCAGGAGTTCCTGGAGGCGGCCTCCCGCGGTGACCTCCTGACCGATCTGGGTCTGACCGCCAAGGACGTGGCCCGCGGGGTGACCGAGCTGATCGCCGGACGGACCGCTGCCCCCGACGGCTCGGGCGTGGTGTCAGGAGCAGAGGCGTCGGGGGCAGATCCAGCGCCGAGCAACGGCCGCTCGGTGCCCAGGGACAGCCGAACCGTCGGAGAGGTCTGACATGCGGGTACTGGTGGTCGAGGACGAACAGCGGCTGGCCGACGCCATCGCCCGCGGGTTGCGGGCCGAGGGCATGGCGGTGGATGTCGCCTACGACGGCACGGAGGGTCACGAGAAGTCGTCGTACACCCGCTATGACGTGGTCGTGCTGGACCGCGATCTGCCCGGCATGCACGGCGACGACCTGCTGGCCGAGCTTGTGTCCTCCGGTGACATCACCCGGGTGCTGATGTTGACGGCCTCGTCCGGCCTCGACGCGCGGGTGGAGGGCCTGTCCGCGGGCGCCGACGACTACCTGGCCAAGCCGTTCGCATTCCCCGAACTGGTCGCCCGCGTGCGTGCGTTGGGTCGGCGGGCGACCCCCGCCGCACCGCCGGTGCTGCGCGCCGGGAACGTCGAGCTGGACCCGGCCCGACGGCTGGTGTCCCGCGCCGGCGCACCGGTGGAGCTCACCCGCAAGGAGTTCGGCGTGCTGGAGGTGCTGATGTCGGCCGCCGGGACCGTCGTCTCCAGCGAGGAACTGCTCGAACGGGTGTGGGACGAGAACGCCGACCCCTTCACCACCACGGTCCGGGTGACCGTGATGACGCTGCGGCGCAAGCTCGGCGAGCCCGGCCTGATCGACACGGTGGTCGGCGCCGGCTACCGCGTGTCGGCCGATGCCGCTGACTGATCCGGCCGCCGCCAGCGGCCCCGTGCTGCTCGGCATCGCCCGCGGACGACGAACCGGCGCCTCCGCCATCCGTCAGGGACTGCCCCGCAACGGGCTCCGCGTGCGGCTGACCGCGCTGGCCACCGCGTTGCTGGCCCTGGTCGGTGCGCTGCTGCTGGCGCTGGCCTACCTGCTGGTGGGGCGGGTGGTGGCCGCGCTGCCGCACTTCCCGGCCGGCACGCCGGTCGCTGTCGACGGAGTCATCGTCGACGCCGCGGTGGAGTCGGCACGGGTGGTCCGGCAGGGCCGGGAGACGGTGCTGGTCGTCGGTCTCATCGCCTTTCCGCTGCTGGTCATCGCCGGTGCGCTACTGTCCTGGGTGCTGATCGGCCGCACGCTGCGCCCGCTGTCCACACTGACCAGCGCGGCCCGGGCGCTCTCGGAGTCCTCGCTCGACCAGCGCATCGCGCTGGCCGGTCCGCGCGACGAGGTGGCCGAGCTCGCCGACACCTTCGACGAGATGCTGGGCCGGCTGCAGGCGGCATTCAACGCCGAACGCCGATTCGTCGCGAACGCCTCGCACGAGCTGCGGACGCCGCTGGCGGTGATCCGCACCGAGGTGGACGTGACGCTGGCCGACCCGGCGGCCGATGTGGCGGACCTGCGGCGGATGGGCGAAGTCGCCCGGGAGGCCACCGACCGCGCCGATCGGCTGTTGAACTCGCTGCTGTTCCTGGCGCGCACGCAGGCCAGCGGACTGTCGGTGGCGGCGGATGTCGACCTGGCCGCGCTGGTGCCGCCGGCGCTGCTGGCGGTGGATGCCGAGCGCGCCGAGCGGCAGTTGGCCGTCGAGGTGGGCGGCGAGCCGGCGATCGTGCGGGGGGATCCGGCGCTGCTGGAGCGGGTGGTCGGCAACCTGGTCGAGAATGCGGTTCGCCACAACAGCTTCGGCGGCCGAATCACCATCAGCACCGGGGTGGACGCCGGCCGGCTGCCGGGCGCCGGCGTCGAGCCTTTTGCGCCGGGCGTGGTCGCTGGTCCGCACGGCTGGATCGAGGTCGTCTCGGGTGGCAGCGTCATCGACCCGCCGACCGTCGAGCTGCTCTTCGAGGCGTTCCGGCAGGGCGAGCGGGCACGGACCGGGCACCGGGGGAGCGGGCTCGGATTGTCGATCGTCAGCGCGGTGGTCGGTGCCCACGGCGGGACCGTGTCCGCCGCCGCCGTCCCGGCCGGCGGGCTGCGGGTGCGGGTCGAGCTGCCGGTCTGAGTTTCGCCGCCATGGTTGCAGAAGCCCGGGCTGAGTAATGG
>CAXSEW010000319.1:0-5451 GCA_964236185.1 uncultured Nakamurella sp.
CGTTCGGCGACCCTGACGGGACTTGAACCCGCGACCTCCGCCGTGACAGGGCGGCGCGCTAACCAACTGCGCTACAGGGCCTTGCTGTACTACCTGCAGATGCTGACCCGGAGGTCCACACTCGCGTACCCCCAACGGGATTCGAACCCGTGCTGCCGCCGTGAAAGGGCGGAGTCCTAGGCCGCTAGACGATGGGGGCCTAGACGATGGAACCGACGACCGGGAATTCCAGGACTCGTCCCGACACCGGCTTCCGGCTCCAACGGCTGTCCGTTGGGAGCTACGGAAGCATACGACACCAGCGGACACAGCTCCAAAACGATTGCAGCGCCCGGCGCGCGGGCCGGCCGCGTCCTGTGGCGCCTTCTCCCGGCACGAGCGGGTTCCCCTTCCAGCCGCCGCTTGCTAGGGTGATGCCCGAAGGTCACGAGTGCCAGCAGATAGCCCCGGCTTGCTGGCCGGCAACCCTCCTACCGCGGTGGGGTGCCCCGGGTGAAGACCTGGCTTGGTGCGAAGTGCATCCGGCAAGCGCGGACCATCGGTTCTCCGGCGGTCCCACGGACCCTCGAGGACCCCTCATGACCTCTGTTCTGGACCGACCCGACTGGCTGTCCAACACCGCCGAGCACCCACAGCGCGGCTGGTCGGCGGAAGATCCCATCGCGCCGCTCCCGGGCGTCAACCACCCGCACGGCCGCGACCTCGACATCGTCGGCGCGCATGCACTGGTGCCGCTGGCGGGCGGCGGTGTCGCGGAATACGCCAATCTGGATCACGGTGCTTCGGCACCGGCGCTGCGAATCGTCCGCGACACGGTCAACGCCCTGCTGGAGCGCTACGCCAGCGTCCACCGCGGCGCCGGCTGGCACTCGAAGGTCTGCACGTCGCTCTACGAAGGCGCCCGACAGCCGGTGCGCCAGTTCGCCGGCGGCCGGGCCGACGACGCGGTGATCTTCACCAAGCACACCACCGACTCCTTCAACCTGCTGGCGCACTGCCTGCCGCCCCGCACCACAGTCGTCGTGTTCGAGACCGAGCACCACGCGGCGCTGCTGCCGTGGGAGCGCGACGGCGTCAACGTGGTCCGACTGCCGGCGCCGGACTCACCTGCCGCCGCAATCGCCGCTGTCGAGCACGCCCTGCGCACCCGGCCGGCAGGACCGGCGCTGCTGGTGGTCACCGGGGCGTCGAACGTGACCGGTGAGATCTGGCCGATCACCGCGCTGGCGGCGGTGGCCAGGTCCCGCGGTGCCCGGATCGCGCTGGACGCAGCCCAGCTCGCGCCGCACCGCCCGTTCTCGATCACCGAACTGGGCGTCGACTACGTCGCCCTGTCGGGCCACAAGCTGTATGCGCCCTACGGCGCGGGTGCACTGATCGGCAGGTCCGACTGGCTGGCGCAGGCGGACCCGTACCTGGTCGGCGGCGGCGCCACGGCCGCCGTCACCGACGCCGGGACCACCTGGAAGGCGGTACCCGACCGTCACGAGGCCGGGTCACCAAACGTGCCGGGAGCGGTCGCCCTGGCGACGGCCTGCCACGTGCTGGCCGGCGCCGACCGGACCGGTCTGGCCGCGCGCGAGCAGGCGCTCACCGACCGGCTGAGCAGCGGGTTGACGGACATTCCCGGCGTCACCGTGCACACCCTGTTCTCCGGGCAGGTGGAGACGATCGGCGTGGTGACGTTCACCATCGCCGGTCAGTCGTCGGCCGTGGTCGCCGCCGCGTTGTCCGCCGAACACGGCATCGGCGTGCGGGACGGCGCATTCTGCGCCCAGCCGCTGGTCCGCCGGTTGCTGGGAGCGGCGGGCTGCAACACCGAGGACGGGACCGGGCATGCGATCCGCGCGTCGGTCGGGTTGGCCACCAGCACCGAGCACGTCGAGCGGCTGATCTCCGCGGTGGAATCGATCGTCTGTTACGGGCCGCGTCGCCGCTACGTCACGGTCGACGGCCGGCCCATTCCGGCGGTCGACGACCGCGAGCTGCCGCGCATCGCACCGTGGCAGTAACTGCCGCCGAGCCGCCGAGCTGCATCACCCACCGCGCAACCAACCAGAAGGGCCCGGCCGATTGGCCGGGCCCTTCTGCTACTGCGCTCTTGAGTCCCTCGGGCCGACAGCCCGGCCGGGACGGCCCTGCTCAGGCCTGGTGCTTGCCCTGACCGGAGGTGATGGCGTCGGTCGACACGAGTTCCGAGTTGGCGAGCAGGTCGGCCACCGCGACCGGCGAACTCACCGCTTCCTGAGCGTGCGACGGAGTGTGCCTCACCGTGTCGGGCGCATCCGACACCGACTGCAAACCGCCCGACGGATCCGCCGGGGTGGCCTTGCTCAGGTCGGGCGACGGCATCGCACCTGGCGAGGCCACCCCGCCTTCGGGTAGGGTCTCGTCCTTCATCGACGCCTGCTCCATCTGCACCTCTTCCATCGCGGACATGGTCCGCAGTGGAACCTGCTTGATCCGGGTCACCAGGCCGAAGGCAATGGCCATGCAGATGGCCCCGCAGACGTAGACGACGTGGGTCGAATTGACGAACCCAACCTGATAGGGGCGGGCGATGATCGGGTCGAGCTTGCTCAGGAAGGAGGAGTCGACAGTCAGCTGTCCGCCGAGGCTCTCCAGATAGCCCTGGACGTTCTTCCCCGCCGCGGCAGCAGCCTTGCCGGCGCTCTGCAGGAACGACGGATCGGCCGAAGACACCGTCAGTGCCGACCGGATGTTTCCGGGCAACGTGTTGAACAGCAGCGACAGGAAAACGCCGACACCCAGCGTGCCGCCCAGCTGACGGAAGAACGTCGCAGACGAGGTGGCCACGCCGATGTCGCGAGCCGGAACCGAGTTCTGCACGGCGATGAGCAGGGTCTGCATGCACAGACCGAGCCCGAACCCGACGAGGAAGAAGTAGACGTCCAGCTGCGGGTAGCCGGTGGTCACCCTGATCGTCAGCAGCAGCAGGAACGCCACGGTGAGGATGCCCGTTCCAACCACCGGAAAGATCTTGTACTTGCCGGTCTTGGAGGTGAGCTGACCGGAGAGGATCGACGCGATCATCAGGCCGAGCATCAAGGGCAGCAGCAGCAGCCCGGACTGCGTCGGGGTGGCACCCTTCACCAGCTGCAGGTACAGCGGGAGCATCGAGATCGCCCCGAACATGCCGACACCGACCAGGGCGTTGACACCCAGACCAATGCTGAACGTCGTCGACTTGAACAGGCGCATGGGGATCAGCGCCTCGTCCTTCATCTTGAACTCCACCAGGATGAAGGCAGCGATGCCGACCAGACCGACGGCGATGAGTCCCAGGATCCGGGCGGACAACCAGCCCCAGACGCTGCCCTGCTCGGCGACGATCAGGATCGGCACGATTCCGACCACGAGCGCCAGAGCACCCCACCAGTCGATGCGGTGGTTGCGGCGGACGTGCGGGATGTGCAGGACCTTGTAGACGACGGCCAGTGCGACGAATCCGATCGGCACGTTGACCAGGAACACCCAGCGCCACCCGGACAGGCCCAGGATGCTGGCGGATCCGGCGAAGAACCCGCCGACCAACGGGCCGATCACCGAGGAGGTGCCGAACACGGCGAGGAAGTACCCCTGGTACTTGGCCCGCTCGCGGGGCGGCACGATGTCGGCCAGGACGGCGAAGGCCATCGAGAACAGACCGCCGGCGCCGATGCCCTGGAAGGCGCGGAAGGCGGCCAGCATCGGCATCGAGGTGGCGAACGAACTCAGTGCGGAACCGACGATGAAGATCGAGATGGCAGTGATGAACAGCGGCCGGCGACCGTAGATGTCCGACAGCTTGCCGTAGAGCGGGGTGGTCACCGTGGAGGTGATCAGGTAAGCGGTGGTGACCCAGGCCTGGATGTTGAGGCCGTGCAGGTCGTCCCCGATGGTGCGGATAGCGGTGGACACGATCGTCTGATCCAGGGCAGCCAGCAGCATGCCGAGAAGCAGACCGACCAGGATTGTCAGGATCTGCTTGTGGGTCAGCCCGGCTGGGCTCGGTGCGGCCTCGGTTTTCTCGGCGGCGGTACGGGTGGCCATCAGTTGAACCTCTCGGTGCTGTCATGCGCATGGGCATGTTCGGTGTGCGTGTGGGACTCGGTTCGTGCGGCGGGCAGGTAGGCCGTCGCGTCGGCGTGGCTCTGCGTCATCAGCTTGGCGATTTCGTCGCGGCGGGACTCGAGGTCCGTGGTGAATCTGCGCAGCAGCTGGACGAACTGCGAGCGCTCGTCGTCCGTCCAGTCGGTCAGCAGCGGCTCCAGAGCACGTCCACGATTGGCGAAGTGCTTGTTCATCCGCTCCACCCCCAGCGGGGTGGGCACGAGGATCGACGCGCGGCCGTCGTCCGGGTCGGCTTGCCGCTCGATCAGCCCGGCCTTGACGAGGGCGGCGACCTGGCGCGAGATGGTGGACTGATCGGCGCAGGTGGCCTCGGCGAGATCCTTTGCTCTGGTCGGTCCTTCCTTGACCAGCCGCCCGATGAGGAACAGCGAGCCGAGCTCCGGATCGACCGTCGAGGTCAAACGAGCCTTCAGGTACGACCAGGTCCTCACCAGGTGAATGATCTGGTCGGCCACTTCGAGACCGGACGCGTTGCTGCCGTCGGGCGCCGTGTTCGCTGATCGTTCGGCGGACAACGGTGAAGGGGGCACCTGCTCCCCTGCCGCGGGGGCCTGTCCGTCGGCTGTTGTGTCGGTGAAAGCTCTCACTCGACGTTCCTCCTCAACCACTTGCTTGTCGGGTACATCTAGTTGCTCCCAGCAATCATGCACCACAATGCTGATCGACGCAAAGGAATTGACGGACGTCTCATCGAAGATCGATGCCTCGCTGGGCGAGTCGGCCGAAGAGGTAGCCAGGTAGGCTCACCGGGCGGCCCGGTGGGGCCGTGGGCCTCTAGCTCAATTGGCAGAGCAGCGGACTTTTAATCCGCGGGTTGTGGGTTCGAGTCCCACGGGGCCCACTCGTCGGGCATGTTCGACAACCAGATCTGCGGAACGGGCACTGCCGATCGTGCTCAGGACGCCGGCCGCTCCGCGAGGATCTGCTGGATTGCCGGCGCAACCAGCTGGTCTGTCTCGGCAGCTGCAAGGACCGGCACGCCGAGCACGTCTGCTCGTTCTTCATGCAGCCCCGGGACGGTGCCCTCGTTACCGGCGCGCAGCCGCCGGTAGCCGGGGGCGACCCTGCGCCGACTCGTCGTTCGCGCATCGTCGTCGAGGACGGGAACGGCGAGGCTCCATCACCAACACATTCCTCGAGTGACCCTGCCCAACACGTGCGGCGCTCAGGTGATCGAACACCACCTGCAGCACTTCGCGGTGGAGTTCCGCAATTGGATCCTCACCGCTGCGGCGGAATTGAACAGGAAGCTCGCACAGAACTGATTGCCGACGACGACTACGCGCTTCCGTCACCGGAATTTGGTTCCCTTGCGCT
>CAXSEW010000320.1:0-5436 GCA_964236185.1 uncultured Nakamurella sp.
TATCACCGGGATCACTGGAGTCATCGGGCTGCTCGCCTCCGGCCGGGTGGGGTCCGGGAAGGAACGTCGGGAAGCGCAGCGCAGCCTGGAAGCCGAGAACCGGGCTTTGGAGAACGCGTTGAACGCAGCGCACGCAGCTCTCCGCGTCGGGGGTCTCCCGGTCCCGCCGTGGCCCATCGAGCTAACCCACGTCACCACCGACGGGAAGGGGTAGCGATGCTGTCGACGGCGCCTGACACAGCGCTTCGCATCGTCTCAATGATCTGCGGATCGATCTCTTCAATTCTATTGATCACGTCCATCGCTATTCGCCTGACGTCCAGGGACCACCGGCTACTCACCCGTGGGCAATTACGCGCTCAAATCGGGTTCCTGCTGGTCCTGATCGGCATCGTGTACGGGGTGTGCGAGTCGCTGTTCCACCTGCCGCATTACCGGCTGTGGATCGTCGCGCTCGGCTCGGCGTGGTCCGTGATCGGATGCAGCGGCATGCTTATGGACGCGCTCGACGAACGCAGGCACCCCAACGTCCGACGGTTGACGAGTCGGCCGTGACACCTGTGACAACTTTTACCGCAGACCAGTTGGCAAACGGCCGCGCCATGGCGGCGTTGCTGGTCGGGCAGCCCCGACGTGTCCAGGAGATCGTGTTCACCACGGTCATGGATGAATCGTCGTTCTCGTCGTCGCAGATGGACAAGGGCGACATCTCGTCCGCGACCGGCCAGCAGTCGTCGTCGCGTGGTCCGTTCCAGCAGACCATCGGCTGGAACTCTGACCCGGCCGCGCGGCGTGACCTCGCCACATCGCTCGGCATGTTCCTCCATGGCGGTGTCAACCCGGGCACCGACGGGCTATACGCGAAGGACTGGCAGAACCCAGCCGTCTCGGTGCCGGAGCTGTGCCAGCAGGTGCAGGGCTCACAGTTCGACGGCCACACCAACTGGCCGGGGCAGGGTGTCCTGCCCCGGGCGCAGAACTACATCGACGCCTACCCGGCGGCGATGGAAATGCTTGACCTGGAAGGAACTCACACAGTGACCGACATCAGGGATCTTGCGGACGTGCTCCGCGCGGCGGGTATCGCCAACGTGATCGAGCTCGACGGGTGGAAGTCGACCGGCGAAACCGACGGACCGTTCGACCCGATCGGCATCCTGCTGCACCACGACGCCATGGGATTCGGCGAAAACTCCGACCCGTCCGACGACATGAACGTGCCCAGCTACATGCGGCAGAACGGCGTCGGCGGGTCGCAGCTGTGGCTCCGCGCAGACGGCGCCGCTGTGCTGATGGCCGCCGGCAGAAAATGGCATGCCGGCCTCGGTAGAGGTTGGGGTGATGTGCCCGCCAACTCCGGCAACTCCCGGATGCTCGGCATCGAAACGGACTACTCCGGTACAGGGCCGTGGCCGGACGCCTTGATGCAGACCATCTACCGGGCGTCCGCCGCGATCAAACAGCACTACGGCTTCAGCACTTCGAACTGCTGCGGGCACCGGGAATACGCACCGGACCGGAAGGTTGACCCGGCGAACTTCGACCTGGACTTGTGGCGAGCCCGGCTCAACATGGACTTGCACGGCAGCAACAACTCTCCGACCAGCACTCCCCCTGAAACCCCCCCCACTCCGGCGCCCTTCCCATGGCCGCCGAAACCCGTAACACCAACCCCGGAGGAAGACGACATGTATTCAGATGCTGACCGCGCCCGCGACGTGCAGGCCGCCAAGGACCTCGCCTCGATCAAGTCCATCCTGACCACGCTGGCACCGAACATGCAGCACCTGTGGGACTGGACGTCGAACACCAGCACGGGCATCGCCGCCAGGGTGAAGGGGATCGCCCGGAAGCTCGGCGTTGGGGACGGCCCGGCGTGACGACCACCCGGAATCAGAAGCTGGCGGACATCGGGGAGCGGGTGGCGTGGACGTTGCTGCAGGCCGGTGCTGGTGAGGCGCTGGTGCAGTCGCTGCACATCTCGCAACTGTGGGTTGCGCCGGTCGCTGCCCTTCTGGCGGCTGTGAAGTCTGCTGTGGCGGCGGCAGTGTCGAAGAACGGCACTGCGGCGACGCTCCCGGCGGCATTGGATTCGCCGGCCGACGTCGGGAAGCACGAAGCCTGACCTTAGCCGCTAGAGGCCCCGTCGATCTTCTTTCGGCGGGGCCTTTCCCATGCCTGAAAGGAGAAGCCTATGTCCCAACCGCTATTTGGCGCGACGGATCCGGTGACCCGGCTGCCACCCGACGAGACGATGCAGGCGCTGACCGCCGTGTTCAACCAGTTGATCGCGGGTCAGATCCCGCCGGTCAGCGCGTTGCAGTTGCTGCAGATCGGTGACGGTACAGCGGCCTCGCCGATACGGCCGACGACGAGCAACCCGGTGCAGTTCAACACCATCACGCAGCCACCGCTGACGGGCACCGTGAACGGTGGCACGACGGGGATGGTGCCGGGCCTTGACCGCTGGGTAGGCGCATCGGGCGGTGGTGGCGGCGGCGGTACTACCGTTGTGCAGAACCTGATCGTCGAGAGCCCGTTGGGGTCAGGCACCTACCCGAACCGGCCGTCGTCGACGGCGTCCTACACGTGGCGCGGTGCCATCGCCCCGAACGGCGGCGGCACCATCAACGGCGGCACTCCGCTGATGGTCAACGGTCTCGACTTCTGGGAACAGATCGTGGCCGGGTGACCGAGTACATCGGCACCCAGATGTGGCGGTACGTCGGCGGTGTGCTGAAGGCGCCTGGTCGGTCTGATCGTGCTGTCGGACCATTCACCGTCACCGCACCAGTCAATCCTGGCGGCGGCGGGACAGGCGGCGGCGGGGGTACCGTCCCGACAGACAATTTCGTGTTGCGGCAGACAAAACCGGACGCCACGAACACCGGCGTACCCGCCGGGTGGGCACCGAACCGAACGTTCACCAATCAGCAGATCCTCACCAACGGCATGGTCATCGAGGACGTCCAGTTCGACTGCCCCGTCGACTTCCAAGGCACCGGGATCGTGCTGCGGCGTTGCCTGATCCGCGGCACACCATCGACATCGGGCCGGCCGTTGATCAACGCGACCGCCTCGGCTTGCAACAACGGCACCCAGAACGTGCTCGAGCGGTGCGAGGTCGCCCCGCAGAACGTCACGAACACCACCGACTGCCTTTTCGGGTTCAACTACCGCACCCTACGGTCGGAGTTTTATCACGGCGTCGACACGTCGGGCACCTACATTCCCCCCACGGTCGGCACCGTCGCGAACGTCCTGCATCAAGGCTCCTACTTCCATGATCAAGCCTATTTCTGCCCTGACGTCGGCGGTCAGGCCACCGGGCAAACCCACAACGACGGGAACCAGCACCACAACGGCACCGGTGTGACGTTCGAGGGCTGCTTCATGTCCGGGTTCTTCGCCCCCGACGTCGGTGTCGGCGCTTTAGATCCGGGCGTATTCCACCTAACAGCCACCAACGCGAGAGTGTGGGATTCCGGTAACTACAACTCGCCGGGTGTGGCGAACGGGCCGCGGAACATCAACGGCTGCTTCCAGGTCAACGACATCGCCGTCGCCGACGACCTGCATTACCTCTACAACTGGATCGAGGGTGGCATTTCCACCTGGAACATCCTGGACACGAAACTGGCGATCAAAACAATGGAGATCGTCGGTAACCGGGTGGGCCTGCCGAAGTCCGGTAAGGGCGCGATCTTGAACGCCTACAGCGCCGCCTCGGCGATCGTCACCGCCTCCGGTAACACCCTCGCCGACGGAACCCCGCTGTCTCTGACGGTCGGGGACGGAAGGACCAACAAGACATGACGATTCTGCAGAACACCGCCGCGGGCGGAACGAACTTGGCGGCGGTCACCCCGGCGAACTCCGGCGGCGCGTCGGGCAGCCCGTTCGATGTTGTTCTCACCTCCGGTGGGCAGTCGTTCACCTTCGACAGCACCTACGCCCGCGGTGGGTCGCCGTTGTCGTACATGGTGTCGTCGTCGGGCACGTCGGGTGTGGCGTACGGGGTGTGGCAGTCGCTGAACGGGTCGCAGTGGCGGGCCAGGGTGTATGTGTATCTGACGGCGTTGCCCACTGCGGAGCAGGTGTTCATCTGGCTGTCGGCGACGACGACGGTGCAGGCGTCGTTGGGCATTCTGTCGTCGGGGAAGCTGGTGCAGCGGGCGTCGGGCACAGCTGGGACCGGCAACTCGGGCACGGCGATCATGCCGATCAACCAGTGGGTGCGGTTCGAGTTTTCGGGCACCGTCGGCACGTCGGGAACGATGCAGTCGGCGATGTATTCGGCGGACAGCACCACGGCGTTGGAGTCGCTGTCTACGACTGGGCAGAACACCGGCACCGCGGCGATCGCCAATGCCCGGTTCGGCAACGTTTCCACCAACACCACCAGTTCGACGTACTGGCTGTCGGCGCCGGCGGCCGGTGACGATTCGACGACGTTCTTCGGGCCGCAGTCTGCGGCGTCGAATACCCCGCCTAGCATTACCGGCCCGAGCGTGGTGAACACGACTGCGACGACTGCGAGCGTCACGTTTTCGGCGACCGACAGTGGCGGCTCCGTCTCCTCTTTCGCCTGCGTGAACCAGTCGAATACTGCTCTGACGTCGGTGACCCCGACAATCGGCGCTGGTGTGGTGACTGGCGCGGGGACGTCCTCGGCGGCCGTCACCTTCCCGATCTCGGGCTTGACGGCGAACGCGCAGTACCGGTTCGGCGGCACCGCCACCGACAACAACGGCGCCGTGTCGTCAACGGCCGTTGCGGTCGTCAACGTCACGAAGGACACCCCGGATATCCGCGCTGCGGTAGCCACCGGGTTCACCGTCGTCGGTGGCGGCACAGTCCTGGACTGCATCCTCGCCGGAACACCTACCACCCGCTACCTCGAGTCAACCGCGCCGCCCGGTGGCGCATCCGTGACGGTCACCTACCAGCCGGCGACCCCGTCCACGCTGGCGAAGACGTTCGCCTTCCCGGTGCGGGCGAAGGACACAACGTCCACAGAGACGGCCACTGTGCGGCTGATGATGAACGACACCACGCAGATCGCCAGCCGCGGGCCAGTCACCCTCACCACCACCTCGGCCAGCTGCGGTGGCACCACCACCACGAGCGAATCGGCGGCGATCACCGACCATAGCAAGCTCAGCATCGTCGTCGTCACGAACTGATGGCGAATACCGCGATCGTCTCAGGCGCATCGTTGGGCGTCTTCAACGCCAACACGGCGATCGTGTCCGGTGCCTCGCTCAGCGTGCTTGCGGCGAACACCGTCATCGTGTCCGGCGCGTCCCTAAGCTCAGCCGGTGGCAGCAACACCGCCCGGGTGTCCGGTGCGCTACTCACCTGCGGCGCGCTGGAACCGTTCACCACCATCCGCCTCCCCGGTGACACGCCATGGACGCAGACCGCCGGCCCCGC
>CAXSEW010000321.1:0-5428 GCA_964236185.1 uncultured Nakamurella sp.
AGCCCGGGGCTGGCAGCCAGCTCGGCGACGGTGTCCGACACCGCGGTGGCTGCGCTATTCGCCCAGTCCGGCGTAATCCGCACCGACACCCTGGGCGAGGCGTTCGACGTCGCCCAGCTGCTGGCACACCAGAGCGTGCCGACGGGGGACCGGGTGGCCATCCTGGGCAATTCCACCGCCCTGGGCGTGCTCGCGCTGGACGCCTGCCTGGACGCCGGCCTGGCCGTGGTCGACGAGGTGCCGGTCGACTTCGGCGTGAACGTCACCCCCGAGCAGCTGGGCTCCGCGGTCCGAATCGCCACGCAGCGCAGCGACGTGGATGCGGTGGTGGTGGTGTACGTGCCGCCGGTCGCCATCCCCGGCCAGGCACATGCCGAAGCGCTGCGGGCGGCGGCCGCAGGCTCGGCGGTCCCCGTGGTCACCACCTTTCTGTCGGTCGACGGCCTGTCGGAGGCGTTGACCGTGCGCGGCGCGGACGGCGGCGCTGCCCGCGGATCCCTGCCCTCCTACCGGACACCCGAGCGCGCCGTCACCGCGCTGGCGCGGGCGGTGGAATACGGGCGTTGGCTGGCCCAGCCGGCCGGCACGGTGGCCACTCCCGAAGGCGTGCAGCGCGAGCAGGCCCGGGATCTGCTCGGGCAGTACCGGGACCGGGGACCGCGGGACAGGTCGTTGACCGATGCGGAACTGGTCGCGCTGCTCGACTGCTACGGGATCGGCATCGCCAGGTTCGCGGTCGCCGACAGTGCCGATCAGGCGGCCGCGCAGGCCGCCGGCATCGGGTACCCGGTGGCGCTCAAGGTGTTCGACCAGCAGCTGCGTCACCGGTTCGACCAGTTCGGAGTTCGGTTGGCCCTGCCGGATGCCGCAGCGGTACGGGCGGCCTACGCCGAGCTGGCCGCTCCGGAGCCCTCGACCGGGCCCGATCGCAGCCGGGTGTACGTCCAGGAGATGGCGCCGCGCGACCGGAACACGGTGGGCACGGTGCTGCGGATCGTCTCGGACCCGTCGTTCGGCGCGCTGGTGTCCTTCGGGGTCGGCGGCGTGGCGACCGACCTGCTGGGGGACCTGGCGTACCGGGCGGTGCCGCTGACCGATGCCGACGCCGCGGACCTGATCGATGCGCCCAGGGCGGCGCCGCTACTGACCGGCTACCGCGGCGCGGCCGTCGTCGACCGGGCGGCGTTGCTGGAGCTGGTGCTGCGAGTATCGGCGCTGGCTGATGACCTACCGGAGATCAGTGACCTGACGCTGCAACCGGTGCTGCTCGGTCCCGGGGGCTACTGCGTCACCGGCGCCACCGCGCGCATCGGGGCTCCGGTGGCGCCGCCGGACGTTCGGCGCCGGCTGCGTTGACCACCGCCGTCGAAGGTGAACGCGGTCCACCGAGGGCTCTGACCCCTGCGGTCCAGCCCGAGCCCACTCGTAGCACGTCGAACTCACTGGTAGCGCCGTCGATGGCAATACGACCGTGCCGTAGGTACTACGAGCGGCCGGATCGGGCCGGACATCGACGAAGGACCGGGCCCGCCGCGATCGGCAGACCCGGTCCTCCCGGCCAGCAGTCGTTCACCGACTGCTCAAGATTCTCAGCTTGCGTAGGCGCGCAACGCTTCCGAGCGCTCGCCGACCCGCAACTTCGCCATCGAGTCACGCTCGATCTGCCGGACCCGCTCGCGCGAGATCCCGAACACCCGGCCGATTTCGTCCAAGGTGTGCGGCCGGCCGTCGTCCAGCCCGTACCGCAGCCGCACTACGGACTGCTCGCGCTCGTCGAGTGTCTTGAGGACCTTGTTGATGTCCGCGTGCATGAAACCGGCGACGACCTGCGCCTCGGCGGAGGTGGACTCGGAGTCCTCGATGAAGTCGCCCAGCGGGGCTTCCTCATCGCTGCCGACCGGCATGTCCAGCGATACCGGGTCACGGGCGTGGTCGAGCAGATCGGCGATCTTCTCCTCCGGGATGCCCGACTCCTCGGCCAACTCGGCCATCGTGGCGTCCCGGCCCAGCTGCTGGTGCAGTTCCCGCTTGAGTCGCGACAGCTTGTTGACCTGCTCGACCAGGTGCACGGGCAGCCGGATCGTGCGGCCCTGGTCTGCCATGCCGCGCGAGATCGCCTGTCGGATCCACCACGTGGCGTAGGTGGAGAACTTGAAACCCTTGGTGTAGTCGAACTTCTCGACGGCGCGGATCAGCCCGAGGTTGCCCTCCTGGATGAGGTCGAGCAGCGGCATGCCGCGGCCCGTGTAGCGCTTCGCGAGCGAGACGACCAGTCGCAGGTTGGCGACCAACAGGTGGTTGCGGGCGGCACTGCCGCCGCGGATGACGGCTCGCAGATCGGCCTTGCGCTGAGCGGACAACCGGGTTCCGGTCTCCAGCTTGTGGGCGGCGAACACGCCGGCCTCGATGCGCTTCGCCAGGTCGACCTCCTGCTCTGCCGTCAGCAGCGCGGTACGGCCGATTCCGTTGAGGTAGACCCGGACCAGATCCGCCGAAGGCCCCTGTGCGTCAAGGTCTTCGGTAGCGGTGATCCGTGCGGTCGAGCGAACCCGGGTGACCGGTGCGTCGTCCGAAGCGGTCTCGTCGACCGCCACTTCGTCATCACCGCTCACGCCCTCGGTAACGCCTGCTTCGTCGACAACCGTGTCGTCGATCGTCAGGATTTCGGCCGTTTCGTGGCGCAGGTCGGCGTCCGGAACTGTCCGGACGTCCTCGTGTACCGTCGGGGAAGCGGTCATGTTGGTGCTCCCTTCGTTGCAGATGTCGGTGCGAGCCGATGACCGGTGCCGACATGGAATTGAAACGCCTGCGGGTGCTGTTTCGTTCCCATTCGTCGCAACCGAGGTCACGGACGGCGAGCTGTCGGTCACAACTTGACCGGCCTGGAATCGATGCAGACCATTTACCCTCTTGCACTGCTTTTCGAACATCGGTGTGACCTGTCCGTGACTCCACGGTCACTGCACGTCGGCCGACGCTCTTGCAGTAGATAACGCCCAGAGTCGACATTCGATGGTGTGGGACGGATGAGAAATCTATGAGAGTGCATCGACCCTGTCGGCTCGGTGGATCAAAGGTCGATCAGCACGGTGAACGGGCCGTCATTCACGCTGGTGACAGCCATTTCCGCACCGAAAACGCCGGTGGCCACCGTCGCTCCCAGGGCTGTGAGCTGAGTCACCACGGCATCGATCAGCGGCTCGGCGACGCGTCTGGCGGCGGCGTTGGACCAACTCGGACGTCGACCGCTCGCGGTGCGACCGTACACAGTGAATTGGCTCACAATCAGCAACCCGGCGCCTGAACTGGCGCAGGACTGCTCACCGCGGAGCACCCGCAGCTCGAACAGCTTGGTCGCCATCCGGTCGGCGACCGCCTCGTCGTCGGTGTGCGTCACCCCGATCAGCACCAGTAGACCCGCTCCGATGGCACCCACCTCCTCGCCCCGCACGGCGACCGACGCGGAGGTGACCCGGGCGACGACTGCTCTCACCCGAGAACTCCGACCTGGACCTCGAGCGGGCCCTCGACAGGGTGTAGAAGGCCCCGGGTGACCGCCACCCGGATGGTGGGCAGCACCGCCTCGGTCAGCGCGCCGAGATCCAGTCCGTGGGCCTCCGCGAGCAGGTCGAGCAGCACCGCCAGCGGAAGTTGGCCGGTACAACCGGCGAGCAGCGACTCGCCCCACTCGTCCACCTGTAGCGTCGCGCCCGGACCACCGGGCCGGCGCAGCAGGCGCAGCACCGTCGCCCAGCCCTGGTGTCCCGGAATCGCGCGGAGCTCGAGGATCACCGCATCCGCCAGGGACAGTCGGCAGCTCAGCAGCTCAAGATCCGAGGTGCCGCGCAACCACGCCCGACGGGCCAGAAAAGCGGCCGCCTCGGTGCCGGTCACCTCGTCCCCGGCGCCGACAATTTCATCGAGCACGATGTCCGGATCATCCGAGCCGTTGCGGCGCAACGTGATCAGCCCCATCCCGATACCGGCGACCCGCTCCGCGGCGAAGTAGTCCAGCCAGGCGGCAGCGGTCGCCGCCGCCTGCCCGCCCACCTCGCCGGCGTCTTTCAGCCACAGGGCGATGTACTCGGCCGGATCGGCCAGCTCGCGCTGCACCACCCAGGCGTCGCATCCGGTGGCGGACACCCAGCCGCCCACCCGCTCCCGCCAGTCCGCGCCATCCCGGACGATCCAGTTCGCCAGCAGCTGGGCGGTGCCGCCCGGCGTCAGGTGGGCCGGGATCCCGCGGACCAACGCCTCGCACATCCCGTCGCCGGCGATACCGGAATCCCGGTAGATGTACTGCTGAGTTCCGGTGCCGATGACGAACGGCGGGTTGCTGATGATCAGGTCGAACCGGTCGCCGGCCACCGGATCGAACAACGACCCGGCGCGGAGGTCCCAGTGCTGACCGTTCAGCCGCGCGGTGGCTCCGGCCAGCGCCAGTGCCCGCGCGCTGGTGTCCGTGCCGACCACCGACCGCGCGTGTCCGGCAGCATGCAGCGCCTGGATGCCGCAGCCGGTGCCCAGATCCAGCACGGCTCCGACAGGCTCGCGGATCACGGCCCGGGCCAACGTCACCGATGCCTGCCCGATGCCCAGCACGTGGTCGCGCCGGACCGGTCCCGGTCTGGTGTCGGAGTCCAGGTCCGACACCACCAGGAAGTCGTGGTCCTCGTCCGCGTGCGGCCGGATGTCCAAGGCTGCGCGGATGTCCACGCCGTCGCGTTCCAGCGCTGCCACGGCCAGGGCGGCGGCGACGCCGGTGTTCGGCAGGGCCCGCGCCACCGCCGCCTCCGGTTCGGTCGTGCCCAGCAGGAACAGTCGGATCAGCGTCGACAGCGGCGATCCGTCGGCGGTCGCCCGCAGCGCCGGCCAGAACTCGCCCCGGCTCAGCGCCCGGTGGGCGGCGGTGCCGAGCAGGTCGGGGACGCCGGCGGCGTCGTACCCCGCCGAACGCAGGTCCTCGCCGAGCCGGTCGACGACGTCGAGGTCGGCCATCGGTCCGGTGCCCGCTGGCTGGGCGAATGCGGTGGGTCCGGTCACCGGGCAAACACTAGAGGCGGCCACCGACAGTGCCACGGATTGGCCGGTCCGCGGCTCGCGACCGACAGGCCATGGCTGGTCCTGTCCCTCAGCCGGCCGGCACCGGGTATGCGACGCTGGTCGCCATGACAGCTGAGCGTCTGTATCTGACCGGCCGCCCCGATGCCGATGCGCTGCTGGCCGGCGACCCGAACGCGCTGCTGCTGGGCATGGTGCTGGATCAGCAGATTCCGATGGAGAAGGCGTTCAGCGGTCCGGCGGTGATCGCCGAGCGGATGGGCGGGTTGGACGTGCGGGCGATCGCCGACGCCGACCCCGACGAGTTCAAGCTGTTGTGCTCCCGACCGCCTGCGGTGCACCGTTTTCCAGGCTCCATGGCTGCGCG
>CAXSEW010000322.1:0-5425 GCA_964236185.1 uncultured Nakamurella sp.
ACCTCGCCGATCCGAACGTCCGGGATGCGGCTCTGGTGTGCCTGCTCGACGACGACTCGCGACGCTCGCTGGCCAAGGACGCCAAGACCGACGTCTCTCCGCAGTCGCTCGTCATGGGCCGGCACGGGCCCGAGGTTCGCAGCCTGATCTCCCGGGCAGTGGTCGGTGATCTGATCGCCGGCATCGGTGGCAAACGGCTGGCGGCCTTTGCGGCCAAGCGGATCCCGGTGTTGGGCGGCGCAGTCGGGGCGGCGGGCGACGCCCTGGCCACCCGGCGGGTCGGCCGGGAGACGGCTCGGATGCCGCGGTCGGGCAAGCCCCGCCCAACGGTGGTGGACGCGCTCACCGAGTAGCCCCGCCAACAGCGCACCGGGCTGCCGATCGAAGCGACGGACAGCACTACTCGGGCCTACGTCGCTGGTTCCTCACCGCTGGTGGTGACGGTCCAGGCGATGTCGGCGAGCCGACGATTGGTGTTCTGCGAGGCGCGCGCCAGTAATTGGAATGCGCCGGCGGCGGTGATCTTGTGGCGTTCCATCAGAATGCCCTTGGCCTGCCCGATCAAGTCGGCATTGAGTTGCGCGCCCTTGAGGTGGTGCTCGTGCTGGGCACCTACCAGCGCGATCGCCGCATGGGTGGCGAACAGCAGACCGGTGTCCTCGTCGTCGTCGGTGAACATGTCCACCGAGTTCGAGTACAGGTTCAGCGCACCGAGATGCCGTTCCTGCACGTACAACTGGAAGGCCAGCATGGACAGCACGCCCAGGTCGACCGCCCGTTGCGAAAACTGCGGCCATCTCACGTCGACCTGCAGATCGTTTGCTCGCACGGTGGTTTCATCGGTGATCGCACTCAGGCACGGACCCTGCGTCGTTTCGTACTGGATGCGGTCGATCTGGATGACCAGGTCATCGGTCGACGCCGGAGTGCTCACCACGCCGCCGCCGTTCACCAGGGTGATGCCGGCGTGATCGGCCCCCTCGATATTGCTGACCGCTGACTCGACGATCGCCTGCAATGTCGCGTCCAGGCTTGGTTCGGCTTGCAGTGTCCTGGCAATCTCGCTGAATTGCACCGCCAATGTCCGCTCGGGTCGATCACCGGAGCTGTTCAGCCCCTGCGGTTCCCACTCTTCGTCGAACGCCATGACTTCGCCACCCTTTCACCACCAGCAATGCTGCAGTGGCTTTTCTACCTCCGGTGACCGCAGTTCTGCAACTGTTCCGCGCTGGCGGATGTCGGCTGCGCGAACGCTCATCGCGCCATCGAGTGCTGACTTTCATCGTCCGATGGCGCAGGATCCACTCATGAACCTGGGAATCGCGGCTGTGCCGACACTGCCGCCGGAAAGACTGCGCGAGCTCGCGATCGCCGCCGAATCCGCCGGGCTCGACGAGCTGTGGGTGTGGGAGGACTGCTTCAAGCAGAGTGGGATCGCCTCGGCGGCCGCGGCACTGGCAATGACCAGCACCATTGCGGTGGGGATCGGGTTGCTGCCGGCGCCTTTGCGCAACGTCGCCCTGACGGCGATGGAATTGGCAACGCTGGAACGGATGTTTCCGGGTCGGTTGATCGCGGGTGTGGGCCACGGGGTGCAGGACTGGATGCAGCAGGTCGGCGCCCGGGTGGCGTCCCCGCTCACCCTCCTCGAGGAGTACACCACCGCACTGCGTCAGCTGCTGGCCGGCGAACAGGTCACGGTCGACGGTCGGTACCTGCGGTTGGACGCGGTGCAGCTGGACTGGCCGCCAGTCGTTCCGCCACCGGTGCTGCTCGGTGGCGCGGGACCGAAGACGCTGGCGCTGGCGGCCCGACTGGGCGACGGTGTCCTGTTGGGCACCGCCTTGAGCGACGGCTACGTGCAGGAGTCCCACGCGACCATATCGGCGGCCCGGGACGGCAGCGCGACGCCGATCACCGCGACGCAGATCGTTGCGACCGGCCCCGATGCCCAGCAGCGGGTCGATCGCGAACTACCTTTCTGGGGGCAGTCAGCGGGCTCCGGAATCGGCGTCGCCGGAGATGCCGACGCCGTCGCGGCCGCACTGCGCCGATGGGCGGACAGCGGCATCACATCGGTCGTCGTTCACCCCACCAGGGACGAACCCGACCTGACCGGATTTCTGCATTTCCTGGGCCGGCAGGTGCGCCCGCTGCTCTGACCGGGCGATCCGCCGGCAGATACATAGCCGGCCATGTTGCGCACAGGACGTGCTGTTATCGTCGACAGTGGGTTCGAATCGACGCCCTCGCCGTGGCTCGCTGCACCAGTGCAACGAGTCGACTCGGAACGAGATGCCATGAACCTCACCAGCGAGGGACTCGCGCCTTGCGCAGCCGGTCACAGGCGCATCGATGCCTGATCTCGACGCCGTCGATCCAGAGCCGTCGGCTGCGCTGCTGCAGGCGCTCGCCGCACACCCGGATCAGCTGGCCGACGTCATCACGGTGCTGCACCAGCCGGTACACGACGTGCGCACCCTGCTGGTTCTCCTGCGCCGGGTCTCCACCTCCGCGGTGACCTACCTGGACGGTGTCAACGCGGCCGGGATCACCGCACAATTCGACGGACCGCCGATCACCGCCGCCCATACCGACGATCGGGTGCTGATCCTGGACGAGTACCAGCACGGGGCCGGCGACGGTCCGTGCCTCCGAGCGATGCGGACCGGGCAACGGGTGGGGGTCAGCCGAGCCGAGATCGAACAGCGTTGGCCCCTGCTGGGTACCGCCGTCGCCGCCCTGGGAGTCGGTTCGGCGCTTGCCGTTCCGCTGCGCCTGGCCGGTTCTGCAGTGGGCGCGATCAACCTGTACAGCGCGCTGTCGGAAGTCCCCGAACCAGACGCCGACATGCTGACCGTGCTGATGGAATACGCACAGCGGGGTCTCGCGGCGTACCTGCGCCGCCGCCGTCGCACGGACGGGGACGGTACCGAGCTGCAGCAGGCCGTTGCCGGGTGGACAGCGGTGGAACAGGCCGTCGGCATGTTGATGCAGCAGTACGGCTTCAGTGCGCGCTATGCCCGGGAGGTACTGGGCGATCTGGCCCAGGACTGGGAACGCACCGTGATCGATCAGGCACTGCTCATCATCTCCACCGGCAGCGCCTGAAACAGCTGATACCAGCCGAGGCCGAGCGACCCGGCCGGCAAACTTCAGGGCGAGCGCTGGGGTTAGCATCGCACGATGGTGGCGACATCCGGTACACCGGACGGGGCATCGACGGCCCCTGATGACGCGGCATGGGCGGCCCATCGGCTGGCGGTGGACGCGCTCCTGCGCAGCTTCTCGCGCATTCCGGCCGATTCCACGGTGCGGCTGGCAAAGCGCACGTCCAACTTGTTCCGCGCCCGCACGCCCGGCACAGCACCGGGACTGGATGTCTCCGGGCTGGACGGCGTCATCTGCATCGACACCGTCGCCCGCACGGCCGATGTTGCGGGAATGTGCACCTACGAGACGCTGGTCGCCGCCACCCTGCCACTCGGCCTGAGTCCGATGGTGGTGCCGCAGCTCAAGACCATCACCGCCGGCGGTGCCCTGTCCGGGCTGGGGATCGAGTCGACGTCGTTCCGCAACGGACTGGTCCACGAGTCGGTGCTCGAGTTCGACGTCCTGACCGGCGCCGGCGAGGTGGTCACTGCCAGTCCCGACGGTGCGCACGCCGACCTCTTCGCCGGCTTTCCGAACTCCTTCGGCAGCCTGGGTTACGCGACGCGCATTCGGATCGAACTCGAGCCGGTCCTGCCGTTCGTCGCACTGCGTCATGTGCGCTACCGCAGCCTGCCGGAACTACAGCGGGATATCGACCGGATAGTTGTCGAGGGCAAGTTCCGGGACGTTCCGGTCGACTACCTGGACGGCGTCGTGTTCGGTGCGACCGAGAGCTACCTGACGCTGGGCACGAAGACCGACCGGCCCGGGTCGACCAGTGACTACACCGGTCAGCAGATCTACTACCGGTCGCTGCAACGACGAGAGACCGACCGACTGACCACCTCGGACTACCTGTGGCGCTGGGACACCGACTGGTTCTGGTGCTCCCGGGCCTTCGGCGCCCAGTCGCCGGCGGTACGCCGACTGTGGCCGAAGCGGTTGCGGCGCAGTTCCTTCTACTGGAAGTTGGTGGCGCTGGATCGCCGCTGGGCGATCGCGGACCGGATCGAGCAGCTGCACCGGCGGCCGCCGCTTGAACGCGTGGTCCAAGACGTGGAAGTGCCGGTGGAGTCCACGGCGAACTTCCTGCAGTGGTTCCTCGACCACGTCCCGATCGCACCGATCTGGCTGTGCCCCCTGCGGATACGGCCGTCCCCGGCCGGCCCTCGGCAGTGGCCGCTCTACCCGCTGGAGACCGACCGCAGCTACGTCAACGTCGGATTCTGGTCGGCGGTACCCACCGCGCCGGGCAGCGTCGACCACGCCGCGAACCGGGCGATCGAGGACCAGGTGAGTGCCCTGGGCGGGCACAAGTCGCTGTATTCGGACGCCTTCTACTCGCCCGAGGTGTTCGACCGGCTGTACGGCGGTTCCAGCTATCGAACCTTGAAGCAGCGGTACGACCCGGAGGACAGGTTGCTCGGTATGTACTCGAAGACGGTGGGACAACGGTGACGACCTTCAAAGCCAGCAGCGGCAACCGACATCAGGCCCGGCCCCGCCCGCCGGGTCCCCCATTGGCGGTGGCGCAGTTGGCTGAACTGGCGGTGGCCGGGACGCTGCCGTTCCGGCTGACCGCGTTCGACGGCAGCAGCGCCGGGCCGGCGCAGGAGCCGCTGTCGATCTCGGTCGACTCACCGCGGGCGCTGCAGTATCTGCTGACCGCACCCGGCGACCTGGGCATGGCCCGGGCGTACATCAGCGGCGACCTCGGACTCGGTGGCGTACACCCCGCCGATCCCTACCCGATGCTGGTGATGATGGCCGATCGGCTGCACCTTCGACGGCCATCGCTGTCTGAGATCGCCACCATGGTCCGCTCTCTCGGGATCGGTCGACTCCGGCCGCCGGTGCGGCCGACTCAGGAGGGACTACCTCGATGGCGGCGGGGACTGCAGGGACTGCGACACTCCCGGCACCGCGATTCCAATTCCATCCACCATCACTACGACGTGTCGAACACGTTCTACGAATACGTTCTCGGGCCGTCCATGGCCTACACCTGCGCGGTCTACCCGAGCGCCGCTGCGACTCTGGAGACGGCCCAGGCCACGAAGTTCCAGCTGGTGTTCGACAAGCTCGGCCTGCGACCTGGCCAGCGACTGCTGGATGTGGGCTGCGGGTGGGGCTCCATGGTCCGGCACGCGGCGCGACGAGGTGTGCGGGCGGTCGGCGTCACCCTCTCGGCGGAGCAGGCGGAGTGGGCACAGCGGGCCATCCGGGCCGAGGGCCTGCAGGACCTGGCCGAGGTGCGATTCCAGGACTACCG
>CAXSEW010000323.1:0-5408 GCA_964236185.1 uncultured Nakamurella sp.
GTCGACCAGGTCGGTCGCCTGTTCGGTGTCGGTGAATCCGTCCCCCTGCATGATTAAAACGCTATACCCGACCACCGACAGTCCCCTCGTAACACCGTTTCTGCTGGTCAGCGGTCGACACCAAGGACGAGCGCTCCAACAATGGCGGTTGGAGTAGGGCGGAACGAATTGGCAACAATAATCCCATCAGTCCCAAACTTCACCACTACATGCGCTTCATCACTGCATGAGAACGGCAGGGGAACTGGTGTTGTTCGAGCACAACCTGGTCGGTCGAGAAGTGGCTCGCAGCTTCGCGGGTGGTGGCCGGTTGGAGCAACGCTTCCACGACGCTGATCGCCTGGTCAGTCAGGTGATGGCGGCTGCGGCGGGACCGGCGGGTACAGCGCCGGCAGCTCCGCTGATTGGCCGGGGCTTCGACTTGCGGGTCGACGGCGCGTTGGCCGGCATCATCGACTTGGCGGCCGGCACGTCGCGCCGGTTCGACTTGGATGTGGCCGGGCGCGTTGTCGGCGTGCGCGCCGCGGGCTGGACCGAGGGCTACGCCTACGACCGACCCGATCCCGCCCGAGTACCTGTCGGTGGCCAGCCCGATCGACCCGTCAGCCTCGACGCGCATCTGACGGTCGCCCCATCACGGCACGTCCCTTCATCCGAGCAGATCCCTGATGTCCTGGGCGTCGAGCGCGGCGCTGAAAAGCGCTTGGTCGTCGATCACGGCGTCGAACAGGGTGGCCTTGCGTTCCTGCAGCGCAAGCACTTTTTCCTCGATCGTGTCGGCAGCGACCATCCGGTAGACCAGGACGCTCTTGTCCTGACCGATGCGGTGCGACCGGTCGATCGCCTGGTCCTCACTGGCCGGGTTCCACCAGGGATCGAGGAGGAAGACGTAGTCCGCTTCGGTCAGGTTGAGGCCGAACCCACCCGCCTTCAGGCTGATCAGGAAGACCGGGGCGCTGCCATTCTTGAACTCGCTGACCACAGCGGCTCGGTCGCGGGTGCTGCCGTCGAGGTAGGCGTACGCAATCCCGGCTGTGTCCAGACGTCGACGGACCTTCGCCAGGTACGAGGTGAATTGGCTGAAGACCAGTGCCCGGTGCCCTTCTCCCGCCACGTCGCCCAGTTGCGCGAGCAGAGCGTCGAGTTTGCTGGAGGCGATGCCGGCGTACTCGTCCCCGATCAGCGACGCGTCGAGGGCGAGCATCCGTAGCAACGTCAATGACCGGAAGACGATGAACTTGTTCAGGTTCATGTCCTCGCCCAGTAGCCGGAACAGCTTTTGGCGCTCGCGTTGCAGGAACAGGTCGTAGAGATCGCGGTGTTCCGGAGCGAGGTCGATCCGCAGCGTCTGCTCCTGCTTGGCCGGAAGTTCGGCCGCAACCAGTTCTTTGGTGCGCCGCAGCAGGAATGGCCGGATGCGCCGCCGCAGTTTCGCCAACCGCTCCGACCGCACGGCCGCGTTGACGGCGACCGCATTCCCTGCGCCGACCCCTCTCGCGATCCCGGGTCGGGACTGCTCGATCGGCCGCACGTAGTCGTTGAGGAACCGGGGAGCGGAGGCGAACAGGCCCGGGGCGACGATGGCGAACAATGCCTGCACGTCGGTCAGCGAATTCTCCAGCGGTGTACCGGTGACCGCCAGCTTGAACCGGACCTCCAATTCCAAGGCCGCCGTATGCACCTTGGACCCCGGATTCTTGACGAACTGTGCCTCGTCGAGGATCAGTGCGGCCCAACCGCTGGTTTGGGCGACAGCCTGATACGCCTGGAAGTCCAACCGCAACAGCGCGTAGCTGGTGACCACCAGGTCTGCGCCGTAGACCGACTCGGCGACGCTGGTCTTCGCGGCACTTTCAGTGGCAGCTACCTGTCGCACGACCAGGCCCGGCGTGAAGCGCTGCGCCTCCAGCAGCCAGTTGGCCGTCACCGATGTGGGGGTGACGACGAGGAAGGGCAGCCGCGCCCGGCCGGGCTCCGACTCGACGACGTGTTGCACCAAAGCCAGGCACTGCAACGTCTTCCCCAGGCCCATGTCGTCGGCAAGGATGCCACCCAGCTGGTGTCGCCACAGGTACGCGAGCCACGAGAGGCCTTGCTGCTGGTACGGACGGAGGTCGGCAAGTACACCTTGCGGCGGCAGCACCGGCCGGGGCGTATCGCGTTTGGCGTCGGCCAGCAGCGACCGCCACTCGACCGCCGGCACGGCTTCGTCGGCAAGGTCCTCGAAGTCGGACCAGAGACTGAGTTGATGGCGGCTGATCGAGGGAACGGGTGCCCACTCCTCGAGGTCCCTCGATTCCTCGATGAGATCCGATAGCGCCTTCAACGCGGGATGGTTCAGAGCCAGGTAGGACCCGTCGACCATCAACAGCCGCCTACGGCCCTTGGCCAGCGCTTTGAACAGCGGCAGGAACGGTATGACGCGACCGTCGACGGTGACTGTGACCCCGAGGTCGAACCAGTCGTTCTTCTCCGACGGGACGGTCGTCACCACCAGCGCAAGCGTGCCGGTCAATTCGCGGTAATCCGGCGCAGTGCCCCGCGTCTCGACGCGGATGCCGGCGATCGCCGCCAGCTTCGGCAGCGTCTTGGCGGCGAACTCGGCTGCGTCGATACCGCGCAGGATCGCCGGCAACGGGGCGCTGCCGCCGACGGCATTGCCCCCGACGATCCAGGCGTCGGGCAGCAATCCGTCGGGTAGCAGCTGGTCGAGCGGCGGAGGCGGCGCCGAGCGACGACTGCGTTGCCAGTGCCAGCTCAACGAGATGGTGTGCCGCGGTGCGTGGGCGACGGTGAGGACGAGCAGCGGGGGAGCCGGCGGCGGCAGCTCGATGGACCGGTCGGAGCTGGTGACGTCGAGGTGCTCCTGGATATCGGGCAGGTAGTTGCGAAGGAATTCGTCGGCCTCGCGGGCGGGGATGGTCGTCGTGCCGGCCGCCGACGTCAGCATGGTCAGCTGCTGCGCGACCAACAGTTCGCCGGTAGGGGCCAGCAGGATGCGACGCGGCAACGCCGGGTCGACCACGTACACCCCATGGCTCCCGATCGCTCGGGCATGCACGACCGGGACGACCAGTTCGTCGATGATCAACCGCGGCGCGAGTTGGATTTCTCCGGCCCGGCGAACCGCGTCGAGGGTCAGGGTGGCGTTCAGCGCTCGCCGGATATCGAATCCGGTGCCTACGCCGACCAGGCGAATGCCCAGATCCGAGGTTTGGTCGAGCAGCGTCCACAGCACCGGATTGGTGAAGTCGTCGAGGAAGATCCAGTCCGGATCGCGCCGCGGAGTCGTCGATTTGAGCGCCCGGTCCAACGCCCCGAACTCGCAGAACCACCGGTGCTGCTCGGCCTGCAAGTTCAGCCGATTGACCAGGTGCGGGATGTTTGCCCAGGTGATGTCCTTCCGAGCCCAGCCCCGGGTCGTTCGCGCCACTGGGCGGACACCGAGCCGGTGGTCGTCCGAGAGGTGGCCTGATGCCTTCATCGCCGGCTTGGACAGCGGCCCGTTCCATCGACTCACCGCGCGGGGCAGCAGCTGTCGAAGCTCGAACTGCAGTGCCAGCTCAGTGGGATCGCCTACTGAAAACGGGTCCGATGTAATTTCAGACAGATCCTCGACGGGCGGGAGGTAGCCGCGGAGTGCATTGCGCCAGCCGTTCCTCTCTGGGGCATCGCGTGCCGTGGCTGCCATCTGCTGATTGTTGCCGATGCCACCGACAACGGCCGCTCCAGCCAGCCACCGAGCTCTCTCCTGGCGATCGGTCAACTGCCGTGGACGGTCCCGGCGGTGGCCTGGGCGGCATTCAGCGCCGGTCGGGCCATCTGGGCCCGCCGGCGCTCTAGGAATGTCTCCACCGGCCACGATCGCATCCCACCGGCGACCGCTGCGGTGATCGAGCCGTCGGGTCCCCGCTCGAGATGCACCGGTTCACCCGCATTTGCATAGCCGGCTGACGGCAGTACCCGCAGCGTGTCGATGTCGACCACCTCGAGGTAGGCGGCTTCGGCAGCGGGATCGGGCGTGCCGGGGTCGAACAGGAGCAGTCGCCCGCCGACGTCGACGATGTCCTGGTAGCCGAAGCCGGCGACCAGCCTGGTGGCGAACGACGCCGCGTTCATTCCGTCGGGAACCGCCGGCCATTCGGCGCCCGCCGTCTGCGCCCTGATGGCCAGGTCGATCATCGACAGCACCCCGACGGCGAGTTCGTGCGCGGGACCGCCGCTCTGGTTGGTCAGCATGGAGATCGCGAGCTGGTCGGCCGGATCGACGAAGGTGCGGGTGATGAAACCCGGGAAACCACCGCTGTGGCCGAATGTCTTGCGTTTACCCAGGGTGTGCAATTCCAGACCCAGCCCGTACCGGCCCTTTTCCTCACCTCTTACCTCGACGATCGATTCGGTGCGCTGCATCAGCCGCTTGCCGGCGTCGCTGATCAACCGGCTGTCGCCGGGCAGGTGAGCGGAGGCGTAGGCGGTGAGATCCTTTGCGCAGGCGACGAAACCGGTGGCCGCAGACATCGCGCCGGTCGACGGGTTACCCATCACGAACTGCTCGTCGTCGCCGTCGAGTCTCAGCGAGTGCCCAGCGGCCAGCTCGGTCGGCTCGATGCCGTCGACGTCCGGATGCACCCGGGGTAGGTCCAGCGGGTCCAGAATTTCCCTGCGGACGAAGTCGTTGAACGACATTCCCGACACCCGGGCAACGATCATGCCGATGATCGAGAAGCCGTAGTTCGAGTACTTGAAATGCTCGTCCGGCCCGAACGTCGATCCCTCGGTGTGCAGCGCATCGACCAATGCGGCCTCGTCCGGAAAGTGTCGGATCAGCTGCCAGTAGTCGCTGTCCACGCCGTCCCGGATCACGCCGGCCTGGTGACCCAACAGCGCACGCACCGTCGCTCCAGACAAGTCGGTATCGGCCAGGTCGGGCAACCACTGACCGACGGTGTCGTCCAGTCTCAGCTGACCTCGTTCAATCAGGATCATGCAGGAGGTCGCCGCGAACGTCTTGGAGTGCGAGGCGATACGGAACAGATGATCGGTGGTCAACGGCACGTTCCGCTCATCGTCCGCGGTGCCCAGCGCTGCGTTCACCAGCAGTTCGCCACCGACGCGGATGCTCACCTGCACGCCCGGAACTCGCAACATTCTGCGGCGAAGATCGACCCACCCGGGAATCCAGTCCGCGAGAGCCTGCACGGCCTTTTTCGTCGCGGCACTGGATTCGCTGGTGGTGCTTGGAGAACGGGTGGTGCTCGGCATGGGTCTCCTTGTCGTCGGCAAATGCGGGGTGAACAGAGCGCGGTCTGCAGTAGACCACCTGGGCATGTCCGGGACCGCGTCGCAGGCAGGTGAGCGTAACCACGCCCAGTAGTGTGCAGTCGGCCATGGGTTTCGAGGTGCCCTGC